>CALJSV010000025.1 GCA_937976095.1 uncultured Clostridia bacterium
GAGAGCATAATTAAGGCTCTTAAGTAAATAAAAGCTGTGGTATGCAAGGAATATAAAACCTTCCTTGTTTTCACAGCTTTTTGTTACGAATTTATTATTGCAAACATCAGCTCGCCTGATGCAGCCAGCTCATCTCCAACAAAGGCTTCAGCTTTTGCCTTCCCTATACCTCTCTTAAAGGCAAGCATTTCTATTTCCATTCTGAGAGTGTCACCGGGTACAACCTGTCTTCTAAACCGCAACCCGTCTATCCCTGTAAACACAGCAAGCTTTCCTTTGTATTCTTCCATACCAAGTATAGCCACAGCACCAACCTGTGCCATTGCTTCAACTATAAGGACTCCTGGCATTATTGGGTTGCCTGGAAAATGACCCTGAAAAAAGGGCTCATTAAAGGTTACATTTTTAATTCCCGTTGCCTTTTTACCGTACTCAATACTGGTTATCTTGTCTACTAATAAAAAAGGATACCTGTGGGGAATTATTTTTTGAATATCCACATTGCTTAGCATACAATCCCTCGCTTTACTTTTTGAAGTTTTTTACCAGCTGTCTGTACATGACATCTCCAAGGCCTATCCCCTTGTTTTTAGACAGCTCCTCTGAGTATTTCTCTATAAGCATATCATTATACATGTCCTCTGCATAGCTTTCTCCAAAAAGATTAGCTTTTTCTACTGTTTTTTTCATTTGGCTGAACATCATATTGATGAATATAGCCTCAAAGTTACGACAAGCCTCTTTAAGCTTCTTTTCATCCTTAGCCTCGACAGCCTTCTCCAGTATCTTCTCAAAATCCGATACCTGTGCCTCCCCAGCCTTCTCAGCAGAACCAGAAGACTGTGTGCTTATATTCAAATTTGCCAGCTTGTTGTTCACAGGATTTATCACAACACCACTCCCTATCACCTGTTCCCTGTTCCCTAATCCCTGTTCCCTGTTCCCTATCACCTATAATCTCTATCTTCTCAAATTATTTGCCATTCCCAGCATTTCGTCTGCTGTTTGGATTGATTTAGAATTTATTTCATAGGCTCTTTGAGCTTGAATAAGCTTTACCATTTCCTCAACTATCTGTACGTTTGAGGATTCAAGATAGCCTTGCAGCAGCTTTCCGCCTGTGCCGTCATTTGCAGTGTCTAGCGGAACTCCACTCGCTGAGCTTTCCTTAAACAGGTTCTTTCCTACACTTTCCAAGCCGACAGGGTTCATAAAGGTGATTATGGATATATTACCTATCTCCTCTAGAGTGTCGTCAGTTCGCTTTATAGTTATTAGACCAGACTCATCTATTATAACATCCTTTACGTTTGATCCAAAGTCAATATCGCCGTTTTCACCCTGTACGAAATATCCGTCGGAGGTAACTAACTTATAGTTTTCCCCATCTATTGATATTTTAAAGGCACCATCCTTAGTAAAGTATTCTTCCCCATTTGGTCCTGCAATTTTGAAAAAGCCTGAGCCATCTATAGCCAAATCATAGGGGTTATTTGTGTTTTCTAGATTTCCTGTAGTAAAGAACTTTACTGCCGCAGCAGTTCTTACTCCATGACCTACCTGAAGATTTACAGGCTTGCCCTGGCCATCCTTAACCATTCCTCTCTCCAGTGTCTCGTATAGCAAGTCCTTAAACTCAACCCTTGACTTTTTGTAGCCTATGGAGTTTACGTTTGCAAGGTTATTTGATATTGTATCAACATTCAGCTGTTGAGCTGCCATACCGGTGCTCGCTGTCCAAAGTGCTCTCATCATAGCTTACCCCTCCTATATCCTTCCAATTTCACTAACTGATTTGCCAAGCATTTCATCATGGGTTCTGATTATCCTTTGACTTGCCTCGTATGAGCGAAGTATCGTAATCATTTCCACCATCTGCTTAACCGAGTTTACGTTTGAGCCTTCTATAAAGCCTTGGTTTATCTGACCTGTAAAGGCTGCAACATTGGCATCAAGATCGGCTTCAACTCTCATCTTATATAATCCATCGCCTTCTTTAGAAAGCTTCTTATAATCCCTAAAATCTATCATCTGAAGCTTGTCAATGTAGTTTTCTCCAGCTGATATTTCGCCTTTTTCGTTTATGGTGAGGTTTTTTGCTTCCAGTCTTATAGGTCCGTTGTCACCCAGCACTCTGTGACCTTCCTTTGTTACCAGATAACCATCCGGGCTCATTGTAAACTCACCGCTCCTGGTAAATCTAGTTCCTTGTGGAGTTTCTACTGTAAAAAAGCCATTCCCTTGAATTGCAAGATCAAGCGGATTTCCTGTGGGGCTGAGCTGGCCTTGCTCAAAGCTTGTATAAACCTCATCCACATGTACACCGTAGCTGAAATTCCCTATAACGTTCATGGGATTTATAACCTTTAGCCTTCCAACCTCGCTGCCACCTGCAGAAATTCTTCCCAGTTGATCTATTTCAATTTGGCCGCTTCCTGCATATATTGGACCATCTTGCCCTAATATGTAATCACCCTTTGGTGTAGTCAGATAGCCTTCTTCATTTACCGTAAACTTTATATTTTTATTATTTGATACTCCAAGCGGAGTTTTTACTTGAAAAAATCCATTTTTTGTTGATGCTGTATATATATCATTGTTGCTTGCACTGTCTACAGATAGAGGACCTCTTCCGCCGAGCAAATCCTTGTCAAAAGGATTTGGGCCAAGCTTGGATATAAGAATTTCAGGAAAGCTCTCCGTAAGCAAGGTATCCTTTTTATAGCCTGTAGTATTTACATTGGCAATATTGTTGGCTATAACGTCCATTCTTTTATTTTCTGATATAGCTGATGAAGCTACAACATATAATCCTCTTATCATATTATGCCCATGCCCAGCAATTCGAATAAAACCGTATCTTAGAAATTGCCTGGGCTCGGTACCTCCTTTAATATTTTTTCGAATTTCTTATAACCTAATCACCCGTTTTCTTTACTTCAAATAATTTATCGGAGTATAATCAAAAACACTTTACCTTTTTTGAAAAAGAAAAAAGCGCTGTAGTTTTACAACGCTTCTCTGACAGTTCTTAATAGGTTATATTGATAATTTTTCTATTTGAGTTAATATCTGCATCACTTAAAACGTCTATATGTTCAAGTGCTTTTCCTGTTCCAAGTGCTACACAGGAAATAGCTTCCTGCGCTATATATACAGGTATGCCTGTTCTTTTTGCAATAAGCTTGTCCAGACCATGAAGCAGTGAACCGCCGCCTGTCATAACTATGCCTCTGTCACTTATATCTGCAGACAGTTCAGGTGGAGTTCGTTCGAGCACTGAGTGAACTGCATCAGCTATAGTTGCTACAGGCTCATTTAGAGCTTCGAGCATTTCCTCGGAGGTTACTTCTATTGTCTTTGGAAGACCTGAAATAAGATTTCTTCCTCTTACCTCCATCTTCACAACCTCATCTCTCGGGAAAGCAGTTCCTATATTTATCTTCAGCTCTTCTGCCGTTCTCTCACCTATCATAATATTGTGCTTTTTACGCATATATCTTACTATTGCTTCATCAAACTTGTCTCCTGCAACCTTAATTGAGGTGGAGACAACTATTCCTCCAAGGGATATAACAGCAATATCAGAGGTTCCGCCGCCGATATCTATTACCATGTTGCCGCTTGCCTTGGAGATATCAAGTCCTGCACCGATGGCTGAAGCTATAGGCTCTTCTATAAGTCTTGTGCTTCTTGCTCCTGCATTGTTGGCAGCATCTATAACAGCTCTCTTTTCAACCTCTGTAACTCCACTCGGAACGCAAACAACCATTCTTGGCTTAAATAATCTTCTTCTTCCGATTGCTTTATCGATAAAATATCTTAACATTTTTTCTGTTACATCATAATCAGATATAACACCTTCTCTTAAGGGTCTGATCGCTACTATGTTGCCAGGTGTTCTTCCCAGCATTAATCTTGCTTCTTCACCAACCGCCAGTATCTTGTTGGTGTTTCTGTCGATTGCAACAACAGAAGGCTCCTTCAAAACAATACCCTTACCTTTGATATAGACTAAAACGCTGGCCGTACCTAAGTCAATACCAATATCCTGCACACCAAACATACCTTTACCTCCAATATATAATCCATTTATTAAAAATTAAATCCCTTTTAAATTGTCATTTAATATACAAGCATGTAGTTATTCTATAAAAATTCCAAAAATCCTTCCTAACATTAGATTTTACGCCAAATTCGTAAAAATATCAATATAATCCTTCAATTTAGTTATTATTTGACCTTTTCCGTAGCTAATATTAACTGGTTTATTTACTGATATAAGAGCAATTTGTGAAAAGGCTTAGAAACCATTAGCGTATCGCAGGAAAGCAGCACCAATTGAGCGACCCGATAGCTATTCTTCCTTGGTGCAGCCCGGAGAAAGCTTATGGGTTCTTAGCCTTGTAACATTATTGCTTGATATCAGTAAATAAAACAAAAAATTAAAAGCTCCAGATACCTTTTAAAGTAAATGGAGCTATACTCTTAAGCATTTTATAGGCTTACTTGATACTTAGCCTTGGTAGCCTTGCCGCCTCTGATATGTCTTTCGGCCTTGTTGGCATCCATTATTTCCTTAACCTGTAATGCTACAGTAGGATTGATTCTCGGGAGTCTTTCAGTCACATCCTTATGTACTGTGCTTTTACTTACTCCAAAAATTTTGGCTGCATCTCTAACTGTCGTTTTGCTGCTGATTATATATTTTGCAATTTCCAATGCTCTTTCTTCGATGTAATCCTTCAATTACTACAACCCCCTTATTGGTGTCTTTTTACATTAATATGCGCTTTTTTCAATCATTAGAACAATTTTGACGTTCAAAATGACCAGTTACCTTTTCATTGCTTGGTTTGGCAAATACATTTTAGGGTCTATATGCTTTCCGTCCTTTGTAACTTCAAAGTGCAGATGCGGATCATCAGCAATCTCACACAGAGCAGTTCTTCCCACACCGCTGATAACATCTCCCTTCTTAACCTGCTGTCCGATTGATACCAGATCAAGGGTAGACAAGTTGCAATATTTTGTCTGGATTCCGCTTCCATGGTCAATCACTATAGTGAGCCCCCATTGCGGGTCATTCTTCGCTTCAATTATAGTGCCTTCCATTGATGCTCTTACCTGACTTCCCTCTTCTGCCTTAATATCAATTCCGGGGTGGGTAGTCCACATATCCAGGGTTTTTGAATATACAAGTGCTGAGGCTGAAAAATCACCATTCATTGTCCCGAACACAGGAAGCACCATTGTTTCCATTTTGTCGTTCTGCTGCTTTGCAGTCGGCTTTGCTTCCGCAGATGCAGTAGCTGTTTTGTTTTTGTCTGACTTCTGCTTTTCTGCATCCTTTACAGAAGTGTTGTCCGTACTTGCTACTTCAGTTATTGGTAATTTATCTTCACCGTTTGCATTTGTATTTCCATCAATTAAATCCATACCCTTAGTTACATCTATCTGAGCATTAAGCTGCTCATCATATCCACTCAGTAAGTCCTGCCCTTCAAGGCGTGCAAGCCTTTCGTTTACTACGTTTCTGTATTGCCATACCCCACCAGCAGTTAACAGTAGTACAATTATCAATACCGTAATTTGAATATTTCTTCGACTCTTAAATAAATCGCCAAATTTCATAATAAACACCTCCGATAGTATTATTTCCATGTCCTCCAAAAATAATACAGTTCAGAAGGATATTTTTTTATGGTATTTATTTATTGCTGTCCCCATAAAAATCATACACATTTATGATTTCCACATCGCTATAGTAATGAGTCAGTATATCCTTATACTGGTGCCCCTGCTGGGCCATTCCGTCAGCACCATACTGGCTAAGCCCAATGCCATGGCCATTGCCTGAAACGTTAAAGACAATGCTGTCGCCTTTTATCGCATAGCTGAAATTTGCAGAGTTAAGTCCGAGAGCCGTTCTCACTCGCTCTCCCTTGAAGGTTTTATTCCCTATTTTCATGCTTATTATTCTACCGCCGCTGCTTCTCTCGAGTATTTTCATTTCACCGCTCAGCTTCTTTGTGTCTAGCTTTAAGCTGCTGTCAAGCTTTTTGATGTTGGAAGCAAATTCACTTATCTTTATCTGGATAGTTGATGTAAGCTTTGGAGAATGTCGCTCAAAATCGCTTACTACTCCTCTTAAATATGGCAGCTTTGCCTGCCATACATCTTCCGAATTCTCAGTCCTTCCACCGCTTGTAGAGTGAAAAACAGCATCTATCAATGAGTCCTGATAGACTATTACTTCACCCTTAGTGTTTTCAATTGCATAAGAAAGCTTTTGCAGGTTCTCTGTGCTGAGCAGCTTAGGATCCCTATAGGCCTGACAGTGAGTTGATTCTGTACAAACATCTGCCTCAGGGTGGTTTAGGCAGCCCTTTCCGCCAAGTGCCTTAAGGCGCTTCACTGTATATGTACGAGCAGCAACACATTGTGCCTTTAGTGCTTCCAAATGGAAGCTTGCTGGCATCTCCCCGGCAAGCACGCCTAGCACATACTCCTCCAGATCCAAATCAATAGCCCTTCGGAGCTGTGCATCATAAACCTTTATTGTGAAACTACTGCTGCCTGCAGTAATATATTTTTCATAATCATCTCCGCTGTTAATCGCAATTTTGTTGGGCTTAAGCAGGAAAATAGGCAGTGTGAAGATAAGTACGAAGAATAGAATGACTGCAAATATAAGCTTTCTCATTGTTTCACTCCTTTAATTAGGGATTAGGGATCAGGTGTTAGGGAACAGGTTTTTGTCTTTATATTGTATTTAGTTGAACAAGCAGATATGACAGAATTATTTGTGATGTGGCAGCTAGTGGGTGCTGGATACTGGCTGCTGGGTGCTGATTTTGGAAAATAATAAAAAAAGACCTGACAAAATTAATTGTCAGGTTGTGTCTACTATCAAATTTATAATTCCTATTCTTCTATTCTTTCTATGTCAGCGCCAAGCTTTCTTAGCTTGCCCTCTAGGCCAATATAGCCTCTCTCTATATGATATATGTCTGAGATTTCGGTATAGCCCTCTGCACACAGCCCTGCAATGGTCAGGGCTGCTCCTGCTCTTAGATCGGTAGCCTTAACCTTGGCACCGCTAAGCCTTTCGCTTCCCTCGATTATCGCACTGCGCCCATCTACTTTTATTTTAGCTCCCATGAGCTTCAGCTCGTTTATATGCATAAATCTGTTTTCAAATACTGTTTCTGTAGCGATACTTGTTCCCTTCGCAACGCACATGGCGCTCATCATTTGAGACTGCATATCTGTTGGGAAGCCGGGGTAAGGCATGGTTTTGATGTCTGTTGGGTTCAAACAGCCACAGGACTTTACTCTTATCGCTCTTTCGTACTCAGTTACCTCTACTCCCATTTCCTTCAGCTTAGCCGTCACTGGCTTAAGGTGCTCCGGTACAACACTATCCACCAGCACATCTCCACCAGTAGCAGCTGCTGCAATCATAAAGGTGCCTCCCTCTATCCTGTCAGGGATAGCAGTATGTGCGGCTCCCCTAAGCTCCTTTACGCCTTCTATCTTTATGGTGTCTGTTCCGGCACCTCTAATTATTGCTCCCATGTTGCTTAGAAAGTTTGCAAGATCAACTATTTCCGGCTCTTCGGCTGCGTTCTCAATGGTGGTAACTCCATCTGCAAGGCATGCAGCCATCATAATGTTTTCTGTAGCTCCTACACTTGGAAAGTCCAAGTATATGCTTTCTCCCTTAAGCTTTTTTGCATATGCTTCTATAAAGCCGTGACCTATAGATATAGCTGCTCCCATAGCCGCGAAGCCCTTAAGATGCAGATCTATTGGCCTAGTGCCTATAGCACAGCCTCCCGGAAGCGATATTCTCACTCTTCCTATCCTTGAAAGCATTGGACCCATGACCAAAAAGGATGCTCGCATTTTTCTTATTAGCTCATAGGTTGGCTCAGGGTTGGATAGCTCTGAGGCTATTATTGCAATGCTTTCTTTGTCGAACTCCTCAAACCTGGCTCCTATTGACTTTATTACCTCTCCCATTACCTTTACATCTTCTAAGTAAGGGACTTCGTTAAGTATACATCTTTCACCACTGAGAAGGGAAGCTGCAATAACGGGGAGTATCGCGTTTTTTGCACTGCTGATATTTACGGTACCCCTTAATATGCATCCACTTTTAATAAGTAATTTAGCCAAGATAAACCTCCTAATTTCATGCCAGCAAGTGACACTAATATTCTATATGTATTAAAGGTGTACCTATCCATATATAGGTCTTGTCATCATAGGAGCTGTATCTCATTGCGACCTGCATATTTACCTTTTTCCCACCTGATAGAATGAAGGCTCCCAGGTTTTCGCTGTAAGCGGCAACACTATTAAGCTCTTCCAGCTCTGCTGCTTCTACAGGCTTTGCTTTAACTGCCTTCAGAGCCTTCTGAATTTTTTCCTTCATATCTCTATCTGATAGTTTACCATCAAAGGTACCAATTACGCATGTGTCAAATTTTAGAATTCTTCCCTTATCCTTGAATATCAGCTCCAGCTTTTCCCTTTCATTATTCAGATCATCACAGCTTTGGTCTATATATAAATCTACAATCATGTAGGTTTCAGCTTTTTCATCATTTTGGATGGATTCTATTGCTATTGCATAGCTTTTATTTCCGCTTGATGCATATAATATTTCCTTGTTTACCACATCGCTGCTGTCCTCAAAGCGTGCAATGCTATCCTTCTCTGGGTTAATCATCAGGATAATGTGATCCATCTCATGAGCTATCTGCTCCGGTGTCATAAATTCTTCGTTTATTTTACTCCAGCCGCTTATGGTGCTCTCTAATATATCTGCACCTGTAGCCTTAAGTCCGTCACCAAGTGTACTTTTTACAACCTCACTTGTAGCTGCATTTACTGCGTAAAAGATACCTCCTGCAAGTAAAACGAAGGCAATAACAGCCAACATAAATACCTTTTTCTTCATATCGATCCCTCCCATTCATTCGTTTTAATTATTGCCTCTGAGACGGATTTATATTCAAAAAAATAAGAAACTGATAAAGCTTAATTTTATCAGTTTCTTCCATTATTTTCTTCTAAAATTTTCTATACGTTCATGGGAATTAAGTCTTCCGGAATTATAAGCTCTGCCTCAGTTGCGGCGATAACCTCTTCAACTGTTGTTTCAGGCGCTAGCTCAGTTAGGACGAGACCCTTTGGCGTGACTTTCATAACTCCCATTTCTGTAACTATCATATCAACTTGACCTGCTGCCGTTAAAGGTAGGCTGCATTTTTTTAAAATTTTTGTTTCTCCCTTTGCAGTATGCTCCATAGCTACTATAACCTTTTTGGCACCAACCACCAAATCCATAGCTCCACCCATTCCCGGCACCATCTTGCCCGGAATCATCCAGTTGGCAAGGTTGCCCTCCTGGTCTACCTGCAAAGCGCCGAGAACTGTTACATCCAGGTGCCCTCCTCTTATTATCGTAAAGGACATGGCGCTATCAAAAAAAGCTGCTCCTTCTACATGTGTTGCCGGTTGGGAGCCTGCATTTACGATGTCTTTATCCTCTTCGCCCAGCTTAGGAGAAGGCCCTAGGCCAACAAAGCCGTTTTCGGAGTGCAGCAATATATCAATTCCCTCAGGAATGTAATTAGCAACTAGTGTAGGCATTCCTATGCCAAGATTAACCAGCTCGCCATCCTTTAGCTCATTGGCTATTCTTTTAACTATAACCTCTCTTTTTCTATCCTTATCCTGGATCAAAACAATACACCTCTTTCGAAAATAGTTTTTTAGTCCTACTGAGCAGTAGTCTGCTACTGAACAGTAGTCTTGCTACTGAACAGTAGTCTTGCTACTGAACTATCACATCAACAAAAATGCTTGGTGTCATAACGTCTGTAGGATCAATTTCACCAACTTCTACAAGCTTTTCTGCCTCTACAATTACTACATCAGCAGATGTAGCCATAATTGGATTGAAGTTTCTTGTTGCTTTTGAGTAGTATATATTTCCTTTTTTGTCTACTATGCTGCCTTTAATTAGAGCTACGTCAGCCTTTAGTGGTAGTTCAAGGAGATACTCTTTGCCATCAACGTTAAGCTTCTGCTTGCCTTCCTCTACTACTGTTCCTATACCTGTAGGAGTCAGTATACCGCCAAGACCTGCTCCTGCAGCTCTTACTCTTTCAGCCAGTGTGCCTTGAGGTACAAGCTCAACCTCAAGCTCCTTCTCGTTCATTTGTCTGCCTGTTTCAGGGTTTGTACCAATATGTGATACAATCACTCTCTTAACATTTTTGTTCACTACCCACTTTCCTACACCTCTGTCAGGAAAGCCTGAGTCATTGCATATAAGAGTAATGTCCTTCACTCCCTTAGCTATGACTGCATCGATAAGCTTATCGGGAGTACCTACAGCCAGGAAGCCTCCTACAGCTATAGTCATTCCGTCCTTTATGTAATCCAATGCCTGTTCTATTGTTTTGATCTTGTTCACAGCGACACCTCCAAAAATATTCGCAAGTAAAGCCGCATTTTATAGTTAATAACAAGCAATAATGTTACAGGACTAAGAATCAGTATGCTCGCTGCGGGTTTCACCAAGGCAGAAATGCTCTAGGGCCGCTCAATTGGTTCAACTTACCTACGCTTCACCAACTGCTTCTAAGTCCTTACACAGATTGCTCTTATATTAACTATAAAATGCTAATTTTCTATTTTACTATTTTCTATTTACACTTTTTTTGCCACATGTACAAAAATATTATAATACATCTAAATTTAGTTTTCTATAGCTACTTATTCATTTTTCGTGGGTTGTAGTCTTCGGGTCTGTCTTTAAGGACTCCGAAGTGATATAGTATGCTGTTTACTATTCTTTCTGAGGCGTTTCCGTCTCCGTAGGGGTTGATGGCTGAGGTCATAATGCGGTACTCTTCCATATTGTTAAGGTAAAGCTCCGTCATTTCTACTATGTAATCCTCATCTACTCCAACCATTCTAAGGGTTCCAAATTCAATAGCCTCCGGTCTTTCAGTCTCTGTACGCAGAACTAAAAGGGGCTTTCCTAAGGATGGCACCTCTTCCTGCAGTCCGCCTGAGTCAGTAAGCACCATATAGCTTCTTGACATGAGGTTTATCATTTCGTCTATACTGATTGGCTCGATAAGGTGGACTCTTGCTACTCCGCCAAGAATTTCCTGTACTATTTCTCTTACAGCAGGATTAAGGTGGACAGGGTATACAACCTCTACGTCCTCATACTTTTCAACTATGCTTCTAACGGCTCTGCATATGTTTTTCATAGGCTCACCGATGTTTTCTCTTCTGTGTGCAGTCATAGTAATAACTCTTTTGGAATCAAAATCTAAGTCTGTAAGCTCTTTTGTGTAGAACTTAAAATCTTTTTTGACTGTATATTTCAGTGTATCTACCGCAGTATTTCCCGTTATGTAAACTTTGCTCTCTTCTATCCCTTCCTTCAGGAGGTTATCCTTC
The DNA here is from genome assembly GCA_937976095.1 of uncultured Clostridia bacterium. Lineage (GTDB taxonomy): Bacteria > Bacillota > Clostridia > Lutisporales > Lutisporaceae > CALGKJ01. The sequence continues at coordinate 11,497 of CALJSV010000025.1, forward strand.
GATACATCTGTAGGAGCGAAAAAAATATCAGCCAGGGCGTCAGTAAGCTTTCTGTTCATTTCCTCAGGATATGGAGAATACTTATTATAGGTTCTAAGTCCAGCTTCTACATGTCCTATCTGTACCTTGTTATAAAAGGCAGCCATTGAGCCTGCAAGTGTAGTAGTAGTATCCCCATGCACCAGTATTAAATCCGGAGTAAAGTCTTTTATTACACCTTCCAGAGCAATCAGTGCATTTACGGTGACATCAGTAATAGTCTGCCTGTTTTTCATAATATCAAGGTCGTATTCGGGCTTCAGGTCAAATATTTCAAGCACCTGATCAAGCTGCTCTCTATGCTGCGCCGTAACACATACCCTGGACTCAATATGTGGGCATTTTTCCAGGGCCTTTATAAGGGGAACCATCTTTGTTGCTTCTGGCCTTGTACCAAATATAGATAAAACTTTTATCATAATAATATCAGCTCCTTTATCTAAGTTATACTCAAAACAAAAGTGAGAGAAATTCTCTCACTTTATGTATCCATCTTATTGTTTGGTTTTACTTCCATAAGTCCCAAGTACTTTACCCCCATAGAGGCTAAGAGAAAAACCGCGAATACCAGTCCTAATGCAACCTTCAATGTCGCCTCCATCAGTGCTACTGCGCTGAAGCCAAGCATTGCACTTACACAGTAAAGAGTAAGCACTGCTTGTTTTTGGCTTAGGCCTGCGTCAAGTAATCTGTGATGCAGGTGGCCTTTATCAGCTTCGGCTATTGATCTCCCGCTCAATATGCGCCTAAGCATTGCAAAGAATGTATCGAAAATCGGTATACCCATTGCGAAAACAGGTACAAGTATTGAAAGTGCAGCTGCACTCTTAAGTACACCCATTATGGATATTACTGAAAGCATATATCCAAGGAACAGCGAGCCTGAGTCGCCCATAAAGATTTTTGCCGGGTTGAAGTTGCGAGGTAGGAAGCCTATAGTAGCTCCTGCCAAAGCTAAGGCAAGTATTGCCATAGCAAGCTGTTCATTAAACATTGCAACTGCAAATAGTGTTATTGAGGATATTGTAGATACTCCAGCCGCCAGACCATCCAACCCATCTATTAGATTTATTGCATTTGTAACCCCTACGATCCACACTAGTGTGAGCGGGTAGGAGAGTATGCCTAAATTAATAGCAGGGTGGCCACCCAAAAATAAGTACAAGGGATTTGTAAGGAATTCTATTCTGACTCCAAAGCCCATTACGATAACTGCTGCCACAACCTGTATTAAGAATTTCTTCTTAGCTGAAAGGGGCTTTATGTCATCAAAATAGCCTGTTATAACGATTATTAGGGCTCCCAGCAGTACTCCCGCCATCTTTGTCATCATTCCAACCTCAGCCTTGGCTCTAAAGCCAACCGCTACTACAGCAAAAGCTATCATGAAGCCAATATATATTGCGATTCCGCCGAGCCTAGGCGTCGGAACCTTGTGGACTCTTCTTTCGTCCTTTGGTATATCTATAGCACCCACTTTGTTTGCCAGCTTTATAACATATGGTGTTGCAAAATAAGATACAAGCAAAGCTACTGTGAATGCTACAATAGCGTAGTTCATTAAATCACTCCTAAGTTATATTTTAATTATATCCAATTCGTACTGTTTGCAAGATGAAAAAAATAAGTTTAGTATTCTTCTCCATTAAGATATTTTACAACAAATGATAAATTTTGTCAATTTAGTCCATTGCGATTTATTCTTTTTTGTACAGATATTGTTTTTATTTTTTCCCTAAAAACAAATATGATATATGTAATATTAGCAGCATGTGGTATTTCTTTCATCAAGTACGAACATTAGGATAAATTCTGGCTGTCTTCCATAAGTGCTATTGCTTTGCAATAGTGCTCTTGTAAAGCAAGAGTGCTATAATTTTACAATTTCAATTCCTGATTCATTAAGCATTTCTAATGCCAGCTGATCGTTATAGTCCTCTCTTAGTACTATTTTGGTTATTCCTGCGTTTATTAGCATTTTTGTACATAAAATGCAAGGTGACAGCGTTATGTATATTGTTCCGCCTTGTATTCCGGCACCAAACATCGCCGCTTGAATTATTGCGTTTTGTTCTGCATGCAGGCCTCGGCAAAGCTCATGCCTTTCTCCTGATGGTATACCAAGCTTGTCTCTCAGGCAGCCGGTTTCTTCGCAATGCTTCAGACCTGATGGAGGCCCATTATAGCCTGTGGACAAAATGCGCTTGTCCTTAACTATAACTGCACCCACCTTTCTCCTCAGGCAGGTAGAACGCTGCTTCACCAGCTCTGCAATCTCCATAAAATACTCATCCCAACCTGGTCTCATCTATGTACCTCCAATAATCAGGTGACAGGTTACAGGTGTCAGGTGTCAGGCGTCAGGTGTCAGGTATATCCAGTCCCTGGTCCCTGTTCCCTATTCCCTAATCCCTATTCCCTTAAATCCGTTCCCTCTCCTTTGACGAAAAAATATTTATTTTGTTCCAAACAATCTGTCGCCTGCGTCTCCTAGACCTGGGACTATGTAGCCGTGGTCATTTAGTTTTTCATCTATAGCTGCAACGTATATTTCTACGTCCGGGTGCTCATCCAGAACTGTCTTTATACCTTCTGGAGCTGCCAGAAGGTTTACCAGCTTTATGCTTCTTGCTCCCCTGTCCTTAAGGAAGGTTATAGCTGCTGCAGCCGAGCCTCCTGTTGCAAGCATTGGGTCTAGTACTATAAGATCTCTTTCTGCTACGTCAGTTGGAAGCTTGCAATAATACTCAACCGGCTTTAGTGTCTCTGGGTCTCTGTATAAACCGATATGCCCTACCTTAGCTGTAGGTACCAGCTTAAGCATCCCGTCTACCATTCCAAGACCTGCTCTAAGTATTGGAATTATACCTAGCTTCTTGCCCGATATCACCTTTGACTTTGTAACACATACAGGTGTCTCTATTTCGATTTCCTCAAGGGGCAGGTCTCTGGTAACCTCATAGCCCATAAAAAGTGCAAGCTCTTCAACCAGCTCTCTAAATTCCTTTACACCTGTATTCTTATCTCTCAAAATAGTAAGCTTATGCTGTATCATAGGGTGATCCATAACCGTAACGTTTTTAAATTGACTCATGTGTGTATGCCTCCTTTATATTTTTTGGGGTTGGGCTCTGGGGGCGATAGTCGCTGGTCTCTGGGTTAGGGACTGGCTTCGAAGTTCTACCTAGCCCACTAGTGACTGGTGACTAGCGACCAGTGACTGACTCTTTAGTACTACCCAAGGCTACGCTTGTGTCTACGCCTTATTATATTTCTCTTCTATAGCTCTTATCTTTTCTACTCTTTTTCCGTGTCTTCCTCCGGTAAATTCTGTTGTTAGCCAGATTTCTGTTATCATTTTTGCCAGCTCTGTGCCTGTTACTCTTTCTCCAAGTGCTAGTACATTTGCGTTGTTATGCTCTCTTGATGCTTTTGCTGAGAAGCAGTCTCCGCAAAGAGCAGCTCTTACTCCGGGCACCTTGTTTGCAGATATGGATATTCCTATACCTGTGCCGCAGCATATGATGCCTCTGTCGTATTGACCTGCAGCTACAGCTTCTCCTACTGCCTGTCCTATATCAGGATAATCAACAGCTTCAGCTGTGAAGCATCCAAAGTCCTTATACTCGTATCCCTTTTGCTCCAGCAGCTTTACAAGCTCAGCCTTTAGGAGCAATCCGCCGTGGTCACTGCCAATTGCGATTCTCATCTTATTCTTCCTCCTAATTTTTTAATAGCTCTATCAACCTACTAAGCTCACTGCTTATTTCGTCTCTGCAGCTGGTGTAGGTTTTTAAATCTCCCCCATAGGGATCCAGTATGTCTCCCTTGCTTTTGCTGCAGTACTCCTTAAGCGTATATATTTTACCCATATGTTTAGGATAAATTCTGTTTAAATATTCCTTATGGGAATTGGTCATCGTCAGTACAATATATGCAGCCTCAAGCATTTTTTCAGTTACAAGCCTTGATCTGTGCTCCTTTAGGTCTATACCATTTTCTTCAAGAGCCAAAAGAGCGTTGTGTGAGGCTTTTTGTCCTGCAAAGGCAGAGGTTCCTGCGGATTCTACGCTGAAGTCCGTACTGAGTCCGGCTTCCTCCAGCATATTCCTCAAAAGACTTTCTGCCATGCTGCTTCTACATGTGTTGCCTGTGCATACAAATAAAATCCTTTTCATTATTTACCTCTATACCTCTAATATATTAAAGCCTGCCGCTTTCTTCATTCTGTTCATTACTGCCATTCCAATATGCACTTCTTCTACTGCTTCAGCGTATATCACATCTACGCCTGCTTTATCAAATTCTCTAAGCGCGGCAAACATCCTGGCAGCCATAGTGCTTGAGCTTTCCCTGCTTCCAAGAGATATTATTTTGATCTGTTCACTGTCAAAAAGAGAGCTGTATATAATTTTTGTTTCGTCTGAGGACAGTATGCCTACTCTCTTATTTGCTTCCATGGCTTCCTTTGCTAGCTGTGCAAGCTTATCAGCGACAGCTTTGACATGTCCCTTTACTATAAGCATCTCCGCCTCTGGTGCATAATGTGTATACTTCATGCCCGGAGCCTTTGGTACTCCGTCCTTATCTACCAAACCAGGGTCAATAGCTACCTCTCCTATAACCTCTCTTAGCTGCTCATAGGTTACTCCACCAGGCCTTAGTATAGTAGGGATATCGCCCGAAAGATCCAGAACAGTAGACTCAACTCCTACTCTGCTATCTTTGCCGCATATTATCATATCTACTCTTCCTGCCATATCATTAACTACATGCTCCGGCATTGTAGGGCTTGGCTTGCCTGATAGGTTTGCACTTGGTGCAGCTATCGGAAGGCCGCTTTCCTCAATCAGGGACAGCGCAAAGGAGCTGTCCGGCATTCTTACCGCAACAGTCTCAAGACCAGCTGTCACTTCTCTGGGTACCTTTGAGGATTTTTTGAAGATCAGTGTAAGAGGACCTGGCCAGAAGCGATCCATAAGGGCTTGCGCTTTTGGGCTTATAGGCTCGCCGATAATATATATCAGCATATCAAGACAGGATATATGTACTATGAGCGGGTTATCAGATGGTCTACCCTTAGCTTTGAAAATACGGCTTACAGCCTCAGAGGATAATGCATTAGCCCCCAGACCATAAACCGTCTCTGTTGGAATAACAACCGTACCTCCGCTTCTAATAACGGAAGTGGCTTCTTTTATTATATTTATATCTAGGTTATCTTCATCTATATAAAACACCTTGGTATCCAAGTTTATTCCTCCTGTGTAAAAATTGCTGACTAAGAAGGCTGGTACGCCATAGGCTAAATCTATAATATCATAGTAAGCTCTGCTTCGCAACATAATGTATGTATCAATTTATAGCTCCTGATATGTATATTCCGCACATTATTCCTGCTATCATTCCAATGGTTGAAATCCTTCCTCTATATATGCTTTGGGACTTAGGTATAAGCTCACCACAGGTTATGTAAAGCATAGCCCCTCCTGCAAAGCTTAGGCAAAGGCATATAAAGCCCGGTGATATTTCACCAAGCATTGATCCTATGAAAGCGCCTATTCCCATTGGTATTCCCGCAAGCAGTGTGTATACTACTATTTTAAACCTATTTACCCCACCCATCTTTAGTGGCGCAGCCATAGCTATTCCCTCAGGCAGGTTATGAATGCCTATTACCAGGGCAAGCCCTAAGCCCAAGGAGCTATTAAGAGCAAAGCCTGAGCCTACCGCAAGGCCTTCAGGAAAATTATGCATGGCTATGCCTATACCAAGCAGCATGCCGCTCTTTATAAACTCCAGTGCACTATCTGTTTTGTTTGCAGTGTTTTTTCTGCCATAGGCACCTTTAGGTAAAAGCTGATCCATAATAAGGATAACTACTACACCTATTCCTATTCCTATTAAGCTTAAGCCCATGCCGCCAACCTTAAAGGCTTCAGGCAGCAGGTCAAAGCATACTACAGCTATCATTATTCCACTGGTAAAGCCTAATAATACTGCCATAAAGCGTTTTGTGGGATTCTTTATAAAAAAAGTTATCATACCTCCAAGTCCTGTTCCAAGCATGCCACTTAGAAAGCCAATCAAAGTGACTGCCAAAAGTCTGTTCATAAGCTTCCCTCCCATAAAAATGTCGAATCATATAGATTATATTCGGGGGATTGAATTTAGAGAACAGGGATTAGGGGATTAGGGATTAGGTGTCAGGGAACAGGGATTAGGGATTAGGGAACAGGGATTAGGGAATAGGGAACAGGGACGAGGGGACTGACACCTGACACCTGACACCTGT
>CALJSV010000026.1 GCA_937976095.1 uncultured Clostridia bacterium
ATTATGCTTCCTTTTTCAAAGCAGGCAATAAGCTTTCTTCCATTTAGGAAATCATCAAAATACCCCTCAGATACCTCAAAGTATTCTATAGTCCCATTAAGAGCATTTATAAAAATGTCAGTTATGATACCTAGCAGCTCCTTCTCTGCACCAAGTATGTACTTGCCAATGACATCCTCGTATTTTAGTACCTTTAATGCTATTTTATTAAGGTTAATTTTTTTTATTAATGAGCCATCATAAATTGTAACTCCATTTTGATCCAGCCTCAGAATACTCTTATAAGCTATAAATTCAACAGATTTTCCTACAATAGCTTCCTTACAAAGCAGGGCTGCTACTTTTTTATTATCGATATCAATAACCAGCGATCTGACATTGCAAAGTCTTTTACCGGACTTTAAGGATATTACTGGCAAATCAATAATATCACTGCCTCTAAACATATTGTCACCTCATCTCATACCTAATCACTATTATTTTTTACTATATGATTAAAAAAATGAGAGAGATGGCACATGTACTTTTTGTTATGAATTATATCTATTAACTTCTTTAGTATTATTTAGTATAAAGCAAAAGACCGTATACCGGTCTATTTGCTCTGGTTGTTATCATATTGATTATATAGTTCTCTTAGCTCATGTGCTTGAAAGCCTTGCTTTTCAGCAATTTCCTTAAAGAATGATGAGACTCTTTCATCATTTATATTCTTTGAATACATTTCAAAATCCCTAACAAGCTCCATTGTATTGACCCATGCACGCTGCAGACAGTCTCTAGGACTCATCGTGTTGTTATGGTCTTCCATTGCTACACCTCCTATGTATTTTATTTTTGTATCTGTTTTTATTTTAGCTTAATAATCATATATTATTCATTTTCAAAAAAAGAAAATGGACATCACAGGCGTCCCTGACACCTGTGATGTCCCTGGCACCTATGGTGCCCTTTACATGCGATCTATTGTCCCTCCGCCTACAACATAGTCTCCATCGTAAAACACAACAGCTTGGCCTGGTGTTATAGCTCTCTGAGGATTTTCAAAAACTACCCTTATTCTTCCATCGCTAAGTGGTATCACTTCTGCCGCTTCAGCTTTTGCAGTGTGACGAATCTTTGCTGTAACTTTTATTGGAGAATCCAGTTTTTCATATAGTATTAAATTAACCTCTGAAGCAATAAGCTCCTTATGAAAAACTTCAGTTTCATCTCCTAATACTACAATATTGCTTTCAGGGATGATCTCCACAACAAACATTGGCTTTCCAAATGCTATTCCCAATCCCTTTCTTTGTCCGACTGTATAATGCACTATACCCTTATGAGTACCAAGCCTGTTGCCCTTAGTATCCACAAAAAATCCCGGTTTTATTGATTCTCCCTGCTTTTCAGTCAAAAACCTTCCATAGTCATTATCTGTAACAAAGCAGATTTCCTGACTATCAGGTTTATTAGCAACTACAAGTCCAAGCTCTCTGGCTATTTCTCTTATCTGATCCTTAGAGCTGTACTCTCCAAGGGGCATAAGGGTGTGCTTAAGCTGTTCCTGTGACAAATTATAAAGGACATAGGTCTGATCCTTTGCCATAGCATCTGATTTTTTTAGTGTATATCTTTTGAATTTCTCATCATAGGAAATACGTGCATAATGCCCTGTTGCTACATACTCTGCTTCAAGTGCCTTCGCCTTTTCAAGAAGAGCATCAAACTTTATGTATTTGTTGCAGGCAATGCAGGGGTTTGGGGTTCTTCCATAAAAGTATTCCTCAACAAAATAGTCTATTACCTTTTTCTTAAAAACCTCTTTAAAATTAAGCACATAAAAAGGCATGCCTAATTTATCGCATACCCGCCTTGCATCCTCAGATGCAGAAAGAGAGCAGCAACCACCCTCGTTTTCTACGTAGTCATCCCTTTCGTCCTGCCAAATCTTCATAAAAACACCGATTACTTCATAGCCTTGTTTTTGAAGTAAATATGCTGCGACGGAGCTATCTACTCCGCCGCTCATTCCTATAACAACACGCTTTTTCAACTTTGTATCATCTCCTACTAGCCTCTTATGCAGCAGTCACTATACTTAAAATACTCCTGCTCGAGTATAGACATTATATATATGGATATATAGCAATCATCTCTAAAAACGCACTCTCTCAAAAAGCCTTCCTCATGAAAGCCCTCTGACTTATATAGCTTTTGCGCCTTATGATTATACTCTCTTACATCAAGCCACAGACGATGAGCCTGAAGCTTTTCAAAGGTAAGCCTTTTTACTATTCTTAAAACTTCTCTCCCATAGCCCTTACTCTTTTCGTTAATCACTAGCCGTCTCAGCTCAACACTTTTGTTATTGTCATTGAGTCCTGCTATTATCATATAGCCAACGGCATAATTCTCAGTGTTGCAGATTATTATATGATAAATATCACTATCCATCATCGCCTTTAAATGCTGTTCTCTTGTCCACTGAGTAACGTAAGGATTATTTTCGGGAGCGTTTTCACTACTTAATACATAATCAAGATCATTTTCAGTAGTCAATCGAAGTATCAGAGACTCTGATTTTTCAACTATACTATACATAAAATTCTCCTAAAGCTATTTATTATTCTTGTTTCTATAATCTTCAATAGCTGCTTTTACAGCCTCTTCAGCAAGCACAGAACAGTGCATTTTAGCAGCTGGAAGTCCGTCTAAGGATTCTACTACTGCCTTATTAGTAAGCTTTTCAGCTTCTTCAATTGTCTTTCCCTTGATCATTTCTGTTGCTATACTACTTGTAGCAATAGCAGCACCACAGCCAAAGGTTTTAAACTTAACATCTACAATTTTATCATCTTCAACCTTAAGATATATTTTCATTATATCTCCACAGTGAGCGTTTCCAACCTCGCCTACTCCATCTGCGTTCTCTATTTCACCAACATTTCTTGGATTTGAAAAATGATCCATAACCTTTTCACTGTACATTTGTTATTTTCCCCCTTTTACTTTTTCAAACAATGGTGACATTTGCCTTAGTCTATCTACGATTGGAGGTAGTACCTCCAGAACATAATCAACATCTTCCTCTGTATTTATATCTCCCAAGGAAAGCCTTAAAGAACCGTGAGCTATTTCATGGGGCAGCCCTATTGCCAATAGCACATGTGATGGATCAAGGGAGCCTGAGCTGCAAGCGGAGCCGCTAGAGCCAGCAATGCCTTTAATATCAAGGTTCAGCAGTAGTGATTCTCCTTCAATGAATTCAAAGCAGAAGCTTGTATTCCCGGGAAGTCTATTATCCGGATGCCCATTCAGCCTTGTATATGGTACCTTTTCCATAACTCCTGTTATCAGCTTATCACTTAATCCCTTTATTCTTTTCGAATTTTCTTCAAGTCTTGATGCAGCTAATTCGATCGCTTTTCCAAGTCCTATTATTCCTGCTACATTTTCTGTTCCTGCACGTCTGCTTCTTTCCTGATGTCCTCCGTGAATTAGGTTTGTAAGCTTTACTCCTTTACGAACATAAAGAGCTCCAACACCCTTAGGGCCATAAAACTTATGTGCGGACAGAGACAGCAGATCTATTCCCTGCTCCTTAACATTTATATCAATGCTTCCAACTGCTTGAACTGCATCAGTATGAAATACTATTTTTTTATCTTTTGCAAGCTTAGCTACTTCTTGTATTGGTTGAACTGTACCTATTTCATTGTTTGCATACATGACGGAGATTAAAACAGTCTTTTCTGTTATGGCATTTTCGACATCTCCAACGCTGATCATACCAAATTGGTCTACAGGAAGATAAGTAATCTCGAAGCCTTCCTTCTCTAAAAACCTGCAGGACTCCAACAGTCCAGGATGCTCTATCTGAGTTGTTATTATATGATTTCCCTTATTTCTGTTTGCATATGCAATTCCTTTTATGGCCCAATTGTCAGCTTCAGAGCCACCGGCAGTAAAATATATCTCTTCAGGCAGTGCACCAATAGCTTTGGCTACCTGTTCCCTTGCCTTGTCTATATGCTTTTTTACCTCTCTGCCAAACTGATGTACACTTGAAGGGTTCCCGAACAGCTCAGTATAAAAGGGAAGCATTGCTTCTAAAACGTCCTTATTTACATAGGTTGTTGCAGCATGATCCATATACACTCTTCTACTCATTGCGATCCTCTCCTTTTTTCTTCTCAAGCTTATAATAGTCATTGATCATATCTCTTAATGTAATTGAATCTATAACATTATTTATACTTCCCATTATTCTTTCCCATATAGTCCTTGTTACACAGTATTCAGCCTTTGTGCATTCAGGCTCACCGTCTACTACACAATCTGATGGTGCAAGAGGACCCTCAAGCAGTCTTATTATTTCACCTACAGTTATATCCTCTGGCTTTTTGGAAAGCTCATAGCCTCCTTGTGCACCCCTGATGCTATTTACCAAGCCAGCTTTTCTGAGAGGAGCTATCAGCTGCTCTAAGTAAGTCTCTGAAAGCTCTTGATTCTTCGCTATATCCTTTAGCGACATAGTTCCGCTTCCATGCCTTTTAGCAAGCTCAAACATCATTTTTAGTCCATATCTTCCCTTTGTAGAAAGTATCAAAATATCATCCCCTTTGAATTCCTACCTTATGACTCGGATTTACATTTTTAGATTAGCATATTGGTATTTTTTTGTCAACTTTAATTTCGAGTTTTTTAGTCGGAATTGTTTAGTTATATTATTTATTTTTTTTATCCCTTTATACGTAAAATTATGAAACCCAAAAATGTAAAGGTGCGGCAAAGCCTAAGCTTCGCCGCACCGAATCTATTTGAAATTGCCACCGACATATGCCGGAAGCAATATTATCAAGTTATCTGTTTATCCACCTTCTATATAGATAGTATATGCAAGTTCGCTTTATTGTGTTACGCAAACCTATTTATTATATTCCTGCACCTATATATTTTATGCCTTGAACTTCCAGCTCCTCCTTGCTGTACAGCCTGCGACCGTCAAGTACTATTGGCTTTTTCATCAATGCTTTAAAATCCTCACCCGTATAGCTCTTAAAGCTACTCCATGAGGTTGCTAATATTACTGCATCCAGCTTCATGTTTACTTCTTTCATGTCAGTATAAAAGCTGATCCCTTTTTTTTCTTCAAAGTGCTTCTTAGCATTTTCTATGGCAAGGGGGTCTACTAAACAAACCTTAGAGCCAAGCTCTAAGAGTCTTTCGGCAAAGCTTATACCTGGCGATTCCCTTATATCATCGGTATCAGCCTTAAAGGCTGCTCCGAGTACTAGTATTCTTTTGTTTTTGAGTGTCTTAAACTCTTTTCCAAGTCTATATATTAAAGCCCTTACTCGTTCTTCGTTTATACGCATTACAGCCTCGAGTAGTTGAGGAGCATAACCATTTTTTGTGCTATAAGCTATCAATGCACTAACATCCTTTGGGAAGCAGCTTCCACCAAAGCCGCAGCCTACCTTTAAATAATCCAGTATAGGAGGGTTTACTCTTGTATCCTTAAGGACTGGATTTAGACGCTTATCAAGGTGAACTGCCTCCAAAACCTCCTTAGCGTCTACACCGCCTAAGGTTTCAGCTATTGTCGCTATCTCGTTTGAATAGGATATCAGTGTTGCAAGTAAGGTATTTGAAGCGTATTTTATCAATTCTGCGGTTTTAATATTTACTCTTACCAAGGGTGATTCTGGAAAGCAGTAATATATTGAGGAAAGTACGGCATAGCTTCTATCATCATATGCACCTATTACTATTCTATCCGGATAAAGAAAATCATGGACTGCTGTACCTTCCCTCAAAAACTCAGGGTTCATACCAAGACCAAACTCCCCAAGGATCTTTCCAGAATGCTTTTCAATAGTCTCTCTTACCAGCTTTTCTGTTGTTCCCGGTACAACTGTACTCTTAACACAAACCACATGATAATCAGCCTTAGCTGACAATGCTTCACCAATCTCCTTTGAAGCAAGCTCTATATAAGACAAATCTATTTCTCCATTATTATATGGTGTACCTACAGTTATTATTGTTACATCTGAGTTACTTATTGCAAATTCTATATCTGCAGTTGCAAATATTTTTTTCATGCCTACAGTTTCTTGCAGCAGCTCCTCCAGCATAGGCTCATAGATATGAGCTTCACCTCTATTGACTTTGTCAATAATTCTCTTATCCTTATCAACACATATAATATTGTGTCCTTTGGCCGCCAGACACACTGCAGTAGTAATCCCAACGTAGCCTGTACCAATTACCGATATATTCATAAATATCACTCCTCAGCAATAGCCTGTTTTCTGTTATTCAAAAAGCTTCTTATTGTTGGCTGTAACTTCTCAAAATAGCCTGCCGATACTTTAATTTTGTTATAATAGTCGAAATACAGCTGTTCAACAGCCTTTCCTTTTAACTTTTTAATAAAACTATAAGCATTATCCAGATTTAAACCGCTAAAATGAAAGAATATCAGCCTTCTTTTATTAAAAAAGTATATTTCATTTTTAACCTCAATTTCGTATTTAAAATAATTCCAGTATGCCGCATTCAAGCCTGGGATATTTACACATACAACAGATCTGTTCTGCCTTACCAGATCATCAAGATAGCCCTGATCTCCGAACCTGCCTAAAAGCCTCTCAGCTTTGCACCTTTCAATGCATCTCTCACCCCACCATTGCATGCAGCTGGTTCCAAGGTTATTGTTTTTTACACAAACAAAGCCTCCATTACAGTTTCTATCTATTGCATGATTGGTCACTAAGAGAGCCCAGCTCTTGATACTGTTTATTACCGGAACAGGATCAGCATAGTAGTAGATATCAGCGTCTGTATAGATCAAGGTCTTTGCTTCTTTTTCTATACGCATTATATAAAGTAGTAAAAAGGGCTTAAGTGTCCAGCAATATTCTTCCAAGCTTCGCTGTAGCTTTGCTGTCTTAAGCCTCTCATCTTCAATATCCTGAAGCTGAACGAGCTGCATTGCATACTCAAGCTGAGCGAAGTCTTTCCTTAAGCTGCTCAGTATTTCAAAGGATTCACTATCCATACATAGAACATATAATTTGAAGCTTTTTATACTTTGTTCTAGTGAGTAATACAAGGTAAGCAGCTGGTGCAATCTATACCTTGAAATAATAGTGCAAAAGGTGGTATTCATTTTTTTCACCTCACACCGCTTTTATATATTATTTCTTTTATTGTATGCCAGTTTTCGTTTAATGTGCTTAGTTCCTTATAGGTATCTATAGCGTTCCAATAGCCCCTATGCTTATATATACCAAGCTGTCCATCCTTCGAAAGTCTCATAAGGGGCTCTTGCTCAAGAATGCATTCCTTTCCTTCATCCAGATAGTTAAAGAATTCTCTCTTAAATACAAAAAAACCACCATTTATCCAGCCGTTGATATCCGGCTTTTCGCTAAAACCCTTTACACTAGTGCCAGTAACCTGCATTACTCCAAAAGGGTTTTTCCTTTTTATGCCAGTCAGCACACCAATCTTACCTGAAATCTTATGAAATGCCAGTAGCTTATTTATATCAACATCGCATATACCATCGCCATAGGTCAGCATGAACACATCCTCATTAATATACTTCTCTGCCAGCTTCAAACGGCTCCCTGTCATGGTGTCCTCACCTGTATCTAAAAAAGTAATTCTTCGCGACTTTGGTGTACGAAGTAGTTGGAGGTTAATGCACTTCCCCCTTGTATCAAGTACAAAGTCATTATCTCTCCAGCTTTCGCTCATAAAATACTCCTTGATCCTCTCACCCTTGTATCCCAATAGCAGTACAAAATCATCTACGCCGTAGCTGCTGTATATGTCCATGATATGGGCAAGGATAGGTATTCCGCCAACTAGTGCCATGGGCTTAGGCATATCATCGGTTATTTCCTTCATCCTTAGCCCCTTGCCTCCACATAAAATAACTGCTTTCAAGCATGTCCCCCCCTTTTCTCTCTCTTATATTTCAAAATATGCAGGCAAGCTGTAAAGGTTACAAAAAAGCTGCTTATTGCATCTGCAATAAGCAGCTTTTTGTATTGCTAGTTAAGGATTATTATCGGAAAGGTATCAGTATCATTCTTATTATACTCCTTTGTAGATACCGCAAGCATTATTAGCTCATCCTCTTCCTCATTCTTAAAAGAATGAATCACTCCCGGAGGTATCACTAAAGCTGTGCTATCAGCGGCAGTAAGCCTTATCTCATCCTCATAGCTTTTTTGTATATCACTTAATCTTACCAGTGCCGTTCCCTTTACTACAATAAAGTATTCCAATGTTTTTAGGTGATAATGATTTCCTCTTACGGCCCCTTTTAAAGTATAAAGTAGGTAAACCTCCTCAATTTTGTAGCTTTCGCTAAGTGAGCTCAAGGTAACAACCTTCTTTAGACATCCTCTTATATCTTCATATGGATTAATTTTCAGTAGCTTATAGCTTCTATCCATAATGTTTCCTTCCTTTATACTGAATCAGCAATATACCACTCATAAAGCCGACTTAGTCCATACTCAAGACTGATTTGGGGCTTATAGCTGAGCATGGATTTGGCTTTGCTCAAATCCGGACACCTTCTTTGAGGGTTATCTGTAAGGTACTTATCATCCTTACTTTCACTGAAAACTATTTTTGCATCTCCCACAATTTTGCATACTACCTCAGCAAGCTCCTTCATGCTTACTTCCTGCTCGTCATTTCCTATGTTAAATGCTTCCCCATCATGTTCAGACAATAAGGCTGACATAAACCCGCACATTGCATCTGTAATGTAGCAGAAGCTTCTTGTGGGTGCTCCATTGCTTAATATGTTTATTTTCTTATTGCTAATGGCATCATTAAAGAAATCAGGAATGACCCTCCTGTCATCTATTCTTAACCCTGGCCCATACACATTGAAGGGCCGTACAGACTTTACCGGAACTCCATATTGCTGGTGATAGTTCACGCAGAAGGTCTCTCCAAGCCTTTTCGACTCGTCATAGCAAGCCCTTGGCCCGGTACAGGATACGTTTCCATTATAGGTTTCAGGAGTAGGAATATTGGTAGCATCCGGATTTCCATATATTTCACTGGTAGAAAAAAACAGCATGCTCCTTACTTTTTTTGCTCTGGCAAGCTCCAAAAGATTCTTAAGTCCAGTAACATTTGCCTCTATTGTTTCAATAGGATACTTTCGATAAAAGGTAGGTGATGCTATACTTGCAGCATGAACAATATAGTCAATGCTGTCTTCAACATGAAGCTGCTTGGTAACATCCATGTTTAGTATCCTTATATCAGCATCTTCCTCCAAATGCTTTATCCTCTTTGGCACCGATGTGATAAAGTTCTCAATGCAAATTATTTTACATGGCGTTTTAAACACATTATGGTTGCAATAATGAAGCAGATCCATAAAGTACGCTCCGATAAAACCTGCACCTCCACTTATAAGCCAGGTGCTTCCCTCAGCCTTTGCAAGCTTATCACTAAGGGTATGGTAAATCCTATTTATGTCTTCATTTATGATATTATTTGTTTTCAAAATTATCTCCTCATATCTATTTATTTTTAGGTATATATCTATAGTAATTAAAGCCTGTCTTTGTTCTTTGTGCCAGCAAGCCTCCTATATCAGTGCCCGATTTCTTTAGAAGTGCAACGCTATTATAAATAGCCTCAGCATAGGTATGATATATGATATCAATTGTACTATCCTTAAGCTTCAGCCTATCCCATTTCCATAGATCATACTCATCCTCGCTTAATATTAAGAGGCTACTGAAATGATAGAATATCAGCTTTTTGTTATCTATCCAGACATCATCTTTATTACGACCAATCAACTTGCCTCTAATATTCCATATTGCTGCATTAAACCCAATACCATTAATAGTATAAACACCCTTAAAGCGCATACTGAATTCTTCAAGATATTTCTGATCAGCGAACTTATTTGGGACAATTGCATCATAGCACCAGCTTAAACACTCCATCCTCCAGAAGCTTAGGCAACCGAAGGAATTTTCATCTCTTTTGAAGCCTATTACGCCTGCATTGAACTTTCCCTTTCCCTTATATAGGTAATTAAACTCTCTGGTAAAGTTGTGATGTGTAAGTAAAACAGAATATTTATCAAACAGGTCATACAGCGGCTGAGGATCAGCGAACAGAAATATGTCTGTATCAATATACAGAAGCCTATCTACATGGCTATAGCTCTTAAATATATAAAGAAGCAGCTGTGGCTTGAGAGTCCAGCAATACTCGGCTGTGCTTCTTTCAGGCTTAATTTTAATAAGCTCTTTATCTTCAATTTCATTAACTCTTATCAGCACTACCTCTTTAAGGCCAAGCCTATTGAGTATTCTATAAGTGTCCTCATCCATACAGCATACAAAAAACATAAAGCTTGAGCTGTGTCTTTTTATGGATTGGTACTGAGCAACTGCTTTTATAACATACTCCCTAGTAGC
>CALJSV010000027.1 GCA_937976095.1 uncultured Clostridia bacterium
TAATTGTTGGCCATAGTCTGAGTGTAGAGCAGGTATATATCATTCCAGCTATGATGATAGGCTTTGAAATTGCTTTTTCTATATGGCTAGCTATTGAAAACAAGAAGCTTCTTATCAGCAATAAGCATAGAATGGAGGCATAATATGCTGAACCATAAAGGGACTATTACTTTAGAAACAGAACGACTTTTTCTTAGAAGGTTTGAAGTAAAGGATATTGAGGATGCTTTTTATAACTGGTGCAAGGATGAAGAAGTAACAAAATACCTATCTTGGCCGCCACACAGTAACACAGAAGTAACTAAAAATATAATAGAGTCATGGATAAATAATTATGAAAGTCTTGAGTACTATAATTGGGCTATTGAGTTAAAAGAAACAAGTAGAGCAATAGGCTCTATAGGCGTAGTGGACCTATCAAACCAACATCGACGCTGTGAGATTGGTTATTGCATCGGCAAGGAGTTTTGGGGCAAAGGCATTATGACAGAAGCCTTAAAGGCAGTGATAAGCTTTGCAGTAGAGGAGATAGGTATAGTAAGAGTGCAGGCAATGCATAACTCCCAAAATGTAGCTTCTGGTAAGGTTATGCTAAAGGCAGGAATGAAGTATGAGGGAAGGCTGTATAGCTTTCATATAGGTAAAGACGGCTTGCCATATGATTGTGATATGTACTCAATAACATCATTAAGGAGCAGATAACATGAACATATATTTCGTAGAAGTTAATGAAAGCTTATTTGATACAACTGTAAAAATGATTACAGATCTTATGAATTACCATAGAAAGCTGACAAATGCTCCAAAGGAGTTCTGGCAGACTGACGAGGATTCTGCCAAGACGCTTAAGGAATGGCAGGCAATTGGCACAGTGTATAGCATATTGCTGGAGGATAATTCGGTAGGCTTTTTCTACATACGTTTTGGTGGACAGAATGTAGCCTGGCTAGAAGACCTTTATATAAGTGAAGAGTATAGGGGTAAGGGTGTAGGAAAGCTCGCCTTCAAGAAGCTGGATGAGCTAATGAAGGAAAAAGGAGTTATAACAATGTTTGTCGATGTAATTCCAAGGAATACAAGTGCTATAAAGTTTTATACCGAATGCGGCTTTGATCACCTTAATATGATACAGTTGAGAAAGAATTATGAAGATAGGTTGAATAAGACTGAGGAAATAGAAATACTGGGTTTTAAACTGAAGAAGTACTAAAAGGGATGATGTAAAATACTATATGTTTTTATGGGACAAAGCTGCACTGGAATTAGTAAAGGGACGGTATTAAACACTAGGGAGGCAAAAATGATTAAAATAGAAAGAGTTACTAGAGAAAACTTTGATGAATGCATAGGTCTAAAGGTTACAAAAGAGCAAGAGGACTATGTTTCCTCAAACACACTTTCTCTTGCTAAAGCATATGCATACTATGATTGCACTGCTCCATTTGCAGTATATAACGATGATGAAATGGTAGGCTTCATCCTTTTGAGGCTATCAATAGAACGGGGCTGGTATATAATATGGCAGTTCATGATTGATGAGAGATATCAAGGCAAAGGTTATGGTAAACAAGCAATGAGACTTGCAATTGATTACATGAAACAAGATGAAAGATGCAAAGCAATAGCACTTGCCTACAAAGAAGGTAATGAGGCGGCAAGGAGGCTCTATGAAAGCTTGGGCTTTAAGCAAATGGGAGAAATGGAAGATGGGGAAGTTGATATGATATTGGAGTTAGGTAAGTAACATTTGAAGAGAAAAATAACAAAATGGAGGTAAGATTATGGAAGTTTTAAATGCAATTTTCACAAGAAGAAGCATCAGAAAGTATACAGGTGATGTGATATCTGAGGATGACCTAAAGCTAGTGCTTAGAGCGGGCTTCAGCGCACCGTCAGCGCACAATTATCAGCCCTGGCACTTTGTAGTTGTCAAGGATAATGCTACATTAGAGCAGATAGCAGCTGTTCATACCTATGCGAAAATGCTGCCGCAAGCCGGATGTGGGATAATAGTATGTGGAGATAAGGAAAAGCAAAGCATAACAGGCTTTTTAGTTGAAGACTGCTCTGCTGCAATCCAAAACATGCTACTGGCAGCACACGGGCTTGGCTTAGGAGCTGTATGGTGCGGGCTTTATCCTGTCACAAAGCTTACAAAGAGCATTAGTAAGCTGCTTGATTTACCAGCTAATATTACTCCAATAGGAATGGTGGTAGTAGGGTATAGTGCAGAGGAGAAAAAAGAACTGGATAAATACGACGAAGCAAAGATACATATAGAGAAGTGGTAATAAACTATCAAAAAAGGGGTTATAAAAATGGGTAAATATGCAATAACGCTAAACACAACACCTGAAAATGCAGCAGAGCTCTTAAGAAATGGTGGCTTTGCTGATCTGCTGCATGAGGATGTTATGATAATAAATGAAGACCTAAAGATAATTGTACTGGTATTTGAAAAATATTTTATGAGAGTAGAAGGAAGAGCTGGGATCACAGCAATTATTGAAAACCTTGGTGATAATACAGAGGTTAGAGTTATAACTGCAGGAGTTGGCAGAGGGATGTTCTTTAAATTTGATTGGGGCGCTTCAGATAGCATGATAAACGATATTAAGAGCTGTCTCTCGCAATATATTGTAGGGGAAAGAGAAATGGAATAGCGCCAATAAAGAATAGTGAGGTTAATAATGTTTAATGAAATTAGTAAATACATAGCCTGTAACTATGATTTAAAGGATAGCTTTGAAGTAGAGCTATTAGTTGATATCGGAAACTCAGTGTATCTGATTAAAGTTGATAGCTGCAGTTACATATTTAGAATATTTGCTGCATATAAGGAACTAACTG
>CALJSV010000028.1 GCA_937976095.1 uncultured Clostridia bacterium
GATTCTGACAAAAACTCCTGTTAGAGTTCTTTATTAAATATTGATATAAAAGCTGACGGTTGTTCCCTTC
The DNA here is from genome assembly GCA_937976095.1 of uncultured Clostridia bacterium. Lineage (GTDB taxonomy): Bacteria > Bacillota > Clostridia > Lutisporales > Lutisporaceae > CALGKJ01. The sequence continues at coordinate 71 of CALJSV010000028.1, forward strand.
CCTTTTATGCTTTCTATCTGCAAGCCTTCTCCATAGTGCTTAACCAGTCTTCTGTGAATATTATATATTCCTATTCCTATGTTTTCTTTTCCTCCCAGCATCAGCCTGTGGATCATCTCTTCAGATATTCCCACTCCGTCATCTCTTACTTCAAAGAATATCCTGCAGCCCTCCTTAACAATAGACAAGCATATGTTTCCACCCTCAGCCCTTTTCAATATCCCATGCTTAATGGAGTTTTCGACCAGGGGTTGAAGTATAAGCCTGGGAATATTGATTTTTGATACTTTGTCACAAACAATTTGAAACCTGAGTCTATCTCCAAATCTAGCCTTTTCAATTGCCACATAAGTATTCACTGCGTCAAGCTCCTGGTCCAGCAGTACCATAGGCGATGTACTGTCAAAATAGCACCGATTAGCTAGATACTCCCCAAGGTTTCCTATAAGCTCCTTAGCCCCATGGGGATCTCTGGTAACCATTGAACCAATAACGCTTAAGGTATTATTTAAAAAATGAGGATTTATTTGAGCCTGCAAAAACGAAATCTCACTGGTTTCTGCCTTATCAATAGCTGTTGCTGCTATTTGCTCCAGCATTCTTTGGTTTTCTATATGAATTGTAATATCATTTATTGTAAGAATCTTCCCTATCTCAAGTCCATCCTCCAGTACAATTTTTGCCACCTCAGCTGAGTAGTATCTCTCGCTCCCCTGTATATTCAAGCTATATTGAAAGACTGTTTGCCCCTCATATATTCTTTTTATCTCAGGATTATCTTTTACAAACTTACCAAGACAGTATTTGCTGGAAAGCCCCTTCAGCTCTGGATATAGTTCTACTACCGCATCGTTTGCATCAATTATTTGGTCATCCAGGTCGATTAATAGTACTCCTTCCTTAGATTGTCTAAAAACAATTTCCGTTGCAATCGGTATGGTGTTGAAGATTTTGAATTTGAAGATTCCTAATATATATAAGCATCCTGAAATAATCGAAAGCACAGGGAAATAATCAATACCGAGAAAATTTGTATCGCTGGCATTTAAATAGACAGTAATCCACGGAAATATGGAAGCAATAATCATAATAATATAAGAATTTTGATGCAGCCTGGATGATTTTATCAGCCCTCTGACATAGAAAACCATGGATACTACCCCTAGTAAGGTCCCGGATGCTACCATCAGTATATATAGCGACTCTTTTGTGGTAAAAAGTACCGGAAAATGTCCATTGCTTATAAAGCTATATTTCGATATATAAAGCTTATGAAAATCATTTGTAAAGTATATAAGCATATATACGATGGGATGGTATAGCCCCAGATATTTGGCCAACTTTAAATACTTGCCTTGTACCTTAGAATACTCCAAGCTCATTACCATCCACAAATAATGTTGAATTGGTATAGGAATATGTTGAATATGAAACCAGAACATTGCAGTAGATATATTATTAGAATTGATTTCCCCGAGGTACGCCCCATTATATACTATTGCTGATATCAATAGCAGGATAAAATACTTGGCTCCCGGCATACTACGTCTCTTATATGCATATTGAATCAGCAGCATAGCACATAGGATAGATGCTGCTAGTATGAGCGTCAAGATCAACCTGACTGTATTCATTGCGTTACCTCCAGATTTTTCAGTTATTTATATATTTTATCATACTATTCTATTGGGTTATATCAGCAGGCATTACTTCTATTGAATTTTTTTCTATAGCCTTAAATGCATGATAAAGCTTCCAGCTCTTATTGAAAAGAGTTACCCTCTTACCAGCTACCTTCAAGAGGGCATCCAATATAGCAATGACCTGAACCTCAACAATCCTCCACCTTGAGCTATTGTTACGCACTGCTTTACATGGTGTGCTTCCATACGTGTTCTAATTATTGTATAATAGGGCTATGTTAAATAATGCTATTAATGTTTTAAAGTGATAAGGTTGAAAGAACTTACAATAAATTAAAAAGGAGGTACCGAGCCCATGCATTTCCGTCATAATGTTTTGTGCGAAATGCTAGGCATGGGCATAAATATGGAAGTTAAAGAAGTTTTAAATATTGCGTTGCTCAGCGGAGAAATTTTGCTGACGAAATGATAGAAATCTTTCTTGCTTTTTTGGGCAGCTACTGCCCTGCAGTACTATTTAATATCGAAAGAAAAAACCTGTTCTGGGCCGGCTTATGCGGTGCAGCAGGATGGACGGCTTACAAGACAGCCTACACTTTTATGGAAAATAGCATGCTTTCAGTGTTTATTGCTGCAATAGTCATAAGTGTAATGAGTGAGGCTATGGCTAAAATCTTCAAAACTCCCTCGACAGTGTTTTATATTCCCAGCCTATATCCTATTGTCCCTGGTATCTCAGCATATCACACTGTACTTTATATTATTGACAAAAGAATCACTGAGGCAACCTATAAGGGTCTAGAGACCCTTGGAAGTGCAGGGGCTATTGCTTTTGGGATCTTATTGGTTTCAACTGTCTTCAGGTATATTAATACACAAAATCTGATGATTAGAGAAAACAGATAGCTCTTGTTCTTTATAAACGCAAGAGCTATCTGTCTTTTACTTCCAGTATTCAGAGTTTATTATATTTTTTCGATATAGTTTTCGTTGTTGCTTAAGCGATATGAAATTCTTTTTTGTTTCTTCAGCTCAGGTAAAAGCTCAACCAACCTTTCTGACGGTATTCTTTCTTTAATAAACTTACCTACTGTGCCCTCGTAGTAAATTACACCTGTCTTATGATAGTTCTCATCATATATTCGTATCCTTGTATTAAGAAGTCCTGCATCTAACCTAGTTTGATAATCCCTATGTTCATCATAAATGACTGCTTTTGCCTTTTTCATAGTTTCCCTCCTTATCTTATTAATTTAAAAGCTATTATGCTCAATAGCCATTACTGTTCCTCAACAGTATTTTCCCCATTGAAGACGATTTCATTTCATCCGATTCGTTTTATTAAGAGATATTATGTTCTTTCTCCTGCTTTATTATATAATATTTTAAAGAACAGCGTCTACCAATAACATTATTGAGGTAAGATTATTTGAAAAAAGAATTCAACACAATTATAAAACAGCATGGAGGCATTAACGGAGTATACATACAGCCACCCTTTGATATCAAAATGTAGTTGGTTCAAAACACGAGTTTACATCTTGGCAAATATATGCTATAATTTAATTGATAATGATAATCATTATCTTGTATTTGACTCTGGTTTTGAAAGGAGGCTTTTATGACTCATCAAAATGAAGCTTGTATTTTTAGCAAAAAAGAAAATGATACTTTTCTAGCTTGGCTGGTAGAAGTTTTGGCTCCTGTAATTATGGGATCAAAGCCTGCTGAAATCATCAGTCTTCCAGTTAATGACAAGGAACTCTCAGATAAACTCGTAAAAATTGAAACTAGTATTGGAAAGTGTCCAAGGCTAGCATTTAGAATATTTAAGTACAAGGATACCAGCATTAAGGTTTTTTTCTATAACCCTGCAGCTGCTAACCACCACCTAAGTGATTGCAGAAATATAACGTTCCTACGAAAGCTTGGTTATCCTGCAGCGTATAACTTGTCTGAGTATATTGACTTCTTAGTAAAAAAGATCGAAGCAGGGGTTATACCTGATGAGATTGGTGTTTTTCTTGGCTATCCATTAAAGGACATAATTGGCTTTATGGGACATCCATCCTTGAAGCTGACTAAAGTAAATGGGTGGAGGGTTTATGGCGACCCTACTCTCTCAGACAAGAGGCTTGGAGAATTTCTTAAGGCAAAAACTGAAATCCGGATGCTGCTGAAGAACCTTACTCCCGAGAGTGTACTTTTGTCGGTCAGCTAATTACACTACTATATAAATAAAGAAAAATGCTCAGAGTCTGAGCATTTTTCTTTATTTATCATTATTATCACTATCAGTTGAAGCCTTTTACCTCTTTTACTGCGTTATCTAAGGCATTGATTACTCTGTCACACCAGCAGTCAAACTCCCTATCTATTTCCTGAAGCTCAGGATGCTCTAGTATGTACTTGATTGTTTGCCTTATACCTTGGTCGAATCGTGTAGCTGCAGTAAACCCAGGCACAAGTCTTTTGAGCTTGGCGTTATCGAACACAATAGAATTCGCCTTATCCCCAAGCAAGCTCCCCCCATAGTCTTTGCTACTGCAGGCAGCTAAAAGCTCAGAAGCTACATGGACCGCCTTTAACTTCACACCCAAGGCGTCTGCAATAGTCTGGTATATTTGGTTCCAGGTCAAGGTCTCGTCAGAAGTGATTTGCACAGCCTCTCCTATTGCATGAATATTTCCCATAAGACCTATGAAGGCCTTTGCAAAATCACTATTATGAGTTAAGGTCCATAATGAGGTTCCATCTCCATGAATAATAACAGGCTTTCCTTCCAGCATGCGTATTGCTACCTGCCACGAGCCCTTAGCACCGTATATTCCCACAGGTATTGAGCGTTCATCATAGGTATGGCTGGGTCTCACTATTGTTATCGGGAATCCATATTGTCTATACATCTTCATAAGATATTCTTCACAGGCTATCTTATTTCTCGAGTATTCCCAATATGGATTTGATAAAGCTGTACCTTCATTTACTCTATAATGTGCCAGCGGCTTTTGATACGCTGAAGCTGAGCTGATAAATATGAACTGCTTTGTTTTACCACTAAATAACCTATAGTCCCTCTCCAATTCTTCAGGAGTAAAGGCAATAAAATCAGCCACTACATCAAAGCTCATATCGCCTATCAGACTTTGTGCTTTGTCCTCATCATTTATATCACAGCTTAAAAAAGTCACATTTTTATCCAAAAACTCCTGCAGTCTGCTCCCTCGATTAAGTAAATACAGCTGACAGCCTCGCTTAACTAATTCCCTCGAAACAGCTTGGCTTATTTTGCCAGTCCCACCTATAAATAATACTTTAATTGCACTCACCACTTTCTTATGTATATACATACCATATAAACTAGATTAATGCAAAACATGCAAATTTGGCAATATGAATTGCAAATTTTCTGATTCTTCTTATCAATCATTGCGAAAAAGAAGGATATTTATTAATATTGATAGAATTAATATAACCATGTACATCGCAAACATTTTTTTATGGAGGTAGTCG
>CALJSV010000029.1 GCA_937976095.1 uncultured Clostridia bacterium
CTTATGTGTTATTTGTGGTTGGGGAATTACAATTATACACTAAAAAAGGGGGTCATTGCTTTTTGTTTAGAAAAAAATACAGAAAGCATTGAAAATAGATAAGTTTAAAACAGAAACGTAGTGTCAAACTTGACACTACCATACAGCAAGGGAGGAAGTAAAAATGAAAAAGCTCAGTTTAAACGAAATCAGAGAAAAATATCTTAGTTATTTTGAGTCTAAGGATCATTTGAGGGTAAAAAGTGCATCATTGGTTCCAAGAGGGGATAAAAGTATACTGATTATAAACTCAGGTATGGCACCGCTTAAGGACTATTTTTCTGGCATTGAGGTTCCACCTAAAAAGAGAATGGCAAGCTGCCAAAAATGCATAAGAACTCCTGACATTGAGAGAGTAGGAAAGACTGCAAGACACGGTACCTTCTTTGAAATGCTCGGTAACTTTTCCTTCGGAGATTATTTTAAGACGGAGGCAATAGAGTGGGGATGGGAATTCTGTACTAAGGAGTTAGAGCTGCCTGAGGACAGACTTTGGGTTACTATCTATCTTGACGATGATGAAGCGTTTGAAATATGGAATAAGCATATAGGTGTATCAGCAGACAGAATAGTCAGAATGGGTAAAGAGGATAACTTCTGGGAGATAGGTCTTGGACCATGCGGACCATGCTCTGAAATATATTTTGACAGAGGCCCGGGAAAGGGATGTGGCAAGCATGACTGTAAGCTAGGCTGCGACTGCGACAGGTTTATAGAATTCTGGAACCTTGTATTTACGCAGTTCGATAAGGATGAAGCAGGCAACTACAATAGACTTCCAAATCCTAATATTGATACTGGTATGGGTCTTGAAAGAATATCAGCAATCATGCAGGAGGTTGACAATATATTTGAGGTTGATACTATCAAATATATACTTGACTATGTTTGCCAGCTGGCTGGTGTCGAGTACGGTAAGAATTCTAAGACAGACGTGTCCCTAAGAGTTATAACGGACCATATAAGAGGGGTTACATTTATGACTTCTGATGGAATTCTACCAAGTAACGAGGGAAGAGGCTATGTACTTAGAAGACTTTTAAGACGTGCTGCAAGACACGGAAAGCTGCTTGGCATCAATGAGCCTTTCTTAAGCAAAGCAGCTACAAAGGTAATAGAAATAAGCAGTGATGCATATCCGGAGCTTAAGGAAAAAAGAGATTATATACTTAATGTAATAGAGGTTGAGGAGAAACGATTCGAAGAGACTATAGACCAAGGTCTTGCTATCCTTCAAGGACACCTGGAAGAACTTAAGGCAGAGGGCAAGGATACATTATCTGGTGAAAATGCATTTAGGCTGTATGATACCTATGGCTTCCCACTTGATCTGACTAGGGACGTTCTGGAGGAACAAGGTCTAAAGGTTGATGAAGAGGGCTTCCAAAAGGAAATGCAAAGCCAAAGAGAAAGAGCAAGAGCAGTGAGAGCCGGAAGTGATATAGAAGGCTGGAAGGAAGACATTTATTCAAAGCTGGACGCAGGCATGGTGACTAGCTTTGTAGGCTATAACAGCTACAGCTCTGACAGCACAATAAAGGCACTTGTTGCTAACAATGAGATAATTGAAAAGGCAGAAGAAGGCGATGAGGTAAGCGTAATACTTGACATAACTCCTTTCTATGCTGAAAGTGGCGGACAGGTCGGCGATACAGGAAAAATAACCGGCGATGGCTTTGTACTTGAAGTAGAAGATGTAAAAAGGGTAGTAGGAGGAAGATTTGCTCACATTTGCAGAGTAGTAAGCGGTGAGGTAAAGGTTGGTTCAAGCTGTAAGGCAGAAATAGATGTTAAAAGAAGAATGTCTATAGGCAGAAACCACTCTACAACACACTTGCTGCATAAAGCACTAAGGAATGTACTTGGAAGCCATGTTGAGCAGGCTGGCTCACTTGTAACACCTGATAGGCTTCGTTTTGACTTCTCACACTTTAAGGCAATGACCGAGGAAGAGATAGACAGGGTTGAGAGAGAGGTTAACCAATTTATACTTGAAAGCCTTGATATATTTGTTAAGGAAGCCTCTATAGATGAAGCAAGACAGATGGGAGCTATGGCTCTATTTGGCGAAAAATATGGTGATGTAGTTAGAGTAGTAAAAATGGGAGACTACAGCGTAGAGCTTTGTGGGGGAACACACATTGCAACAACCAGCCAGGCTGGAATGCTTAAGATACTAAGCGAAAACGGTGTTGCTGCTGGAGTAAGAAGAATTGAAGCAGTAACAGGAGAAAAGGCTTATGAGTATCTTAAGGAAGAAGAATCGCTTATTAAGGAAATAAGTGAAAAGCTGAAGTCCTTCCCTAAAGAGTGCTCAAAGAGAATTGATGGCCTGCTGCAGCAGTTGAAGGATACTGAAAAAGAGCTTAATGCACTAAAGTCAAAGCTGGCTTCCGGTGCAGTAGATGAAATGATTAGCACTGCAAAGGAAGAAAAAGGTGTAAGATATATAGCTGCAAACATAGAAGGAATGGATATTGACGGCTTAAGAGATATGGGCGACAAGCTTCGTGATAAGCTGGGAAGCTCTGTAGTTGTACTTACATCCTTTGATGGTGAAAAGGTCATAATAGTTGGAATGGCATCTAAGCAGGCTGTAGCAGCTGGTGCTCATGCAGGCAACATAATTAAGGAAGTAACAAAGCTTGCTGGAGGCAGCGGCGGCGGAAGGCCTGATATGGCGCAAGGCGGCATAAAGGATGCAGATAAACTGGAGCTTGCACTTAATGCAGTAGGCGATGTACTGAAGAACCAAATCAAATAGTCAATTTACTAAGAGATTCTTGTAGAAATACGAGAATCTTTTTTTATTGTGAAATTTGGGGTTATAAGCTTATAAAATTTGCCACTTAGGGAAAAAATACATGTGTTGATGGAGAAAATGGAGTGTCAAACTTGACACTACCAATAAAACGGAAGAGGTGGCAAAATGAAAGCAATAATAATGGCTGGCGGAGAAGGTACAAGACTAAGACCTCTAACCTGTGGCATACCAAAGCCTATGGTTCCCATAGCAAATAAACCGGTAATGGAACACATAATAAATCATGTAAGAAGCTATGGAATAAAGGACATAGGAGTTACCATGGCTTATTTACCTTCAGTAATAACAGACTACTTTGGAGATGGCAGTGAATGGGATATAAACCTATCGTATTTTATAGAAGAATCTCCTCTTGGAACAGGAGGTAGCGTAAAGAATGCAGAGGAATTTCTGGATGATACCTTCATTATTATTAGTGGAGATGCACTTACAAATATAGATATCAAAAAGGCAATAGACTTTCATAAAAGCAAGGGCTCAAAGGCTACACTGGTGTTAAGAAAGGAAGCAGTGCCTTTGGAGTATGGTGTAGTTATTACTGACGATGCGGGCAAAATAGTTAGATTTATGGAGAAACCCAGCTGGGGCGAGGTTTTCAGTGACACAATAAATACAGGGATCTATGTACTGGAGCCAGAGGTTTTAAGCTATTACAAAAAAGGCGATAATTTTGATTTTAGCAAGGATCTTTTTCCTAAGCTTCTTAATGACAAAATACCTATGTATGGTTATGTTGCTGAGGAGTACTGGAATGATATAGGTGATCTAAAGGTATACAACGAGGTCAATTATGATGTAATGGCAGGAAGGATTCAGCTTGCTAATACCTATAAGGAGATAAGCAAAGGGGTATGGGTAGGCGAAAATACATCTATAGACCCTGATTGCCAGCTTATCCCGCCTGTTTACATTGGAAGCAACTGCACACTGAAAAAGGGCGCATATATAACAGAATCAATAATAGGTGATAATTGTGAAATAGGTGTAAACTCCTCAGTAAAAAGAAGTATATTATGGAGAAACTGCGATATCTCTTCAAATGTACATTGTAGAGGTACTGTGCTTTGTAATAATATCGTTGTAAAAAACAGTGTTCAGATATATGAAAATACAGTTATAGGCAATGAAACAAACATTATGCCGGGTGCAGTTGTAAAACCAAATATAAAGGTTTGGCCAGATAAGACTATTGAAGAGGATACGGTTGTAAGTCAAAATCTTGTTTGGGGAACCAAGGCTGCAAAGAGCTTGTTTGGCTTCAGAGATATTTCTGGAGATATAAATACGGATTTGTCTCCAGAGCTGCTATCAAAGCTAGGCTCGGCATTTGGATCAATGCTAAAGGAAGGCTCAAGGTTAGTTATAAGTACTGATGAAACCAATTCAGCGGCTGTTATGAAGGAGGCGCTATCAGCAGGCTTGCTTTCTACAGGTGTAAAGCTTATGGATATAGACAGGGTAGTATTGCCGGTAAACAGGTTTGCTGTAAGGTTTTATAATGCGGATGGGGGAATACACGTAAGAAGTGATTTTAATCCCGATAGCAGGAACAAGGTACATATTGAAATTTTAAACAACCAAGGAATTAATATCGACAGAAATACTGAACGCAAGATCGAGAACATATTTGCAAGAAGTGACTTTAAGAGGTGTAATGCTGATAAAATTAAGGAAATTTCAAAGGTAAACAATTTCTTTGAGTTTTATATGCAGCAGGGTGCAAATATGCTTAAGGACCTTAAGGTCTTAAAGGACAGGAGGTTTCGCATAGTAGCAGGATCAAGATCAGACTTAATGCAGCTAATGGCAGTAACCTACCTTGAAAGTATAGGCTGCAGTGTAGAAACTGATTATCTTAATAAGCCTCAAATGCAGCTTAAAGAGTACATTTCATATATGGCTGAGCAGGTGGTTAAAAAAGGTGCTGAAATGGGCATTGTCTTCAGTGAAGATGGAGAAAGTGCAGTAATAATTGACCATAAGGGTAGAGTTATTGACAGCCAAAAATATATTACCATGGCATCGCTGCTGGTGCTAAAAAGCGGAACTCCCGCTAAGCTTGTAGTGCCATATACAGCTACACGAAAAATTGAGGGTATGGCATCCAGGTTCAATTCTTCAGTAGTTAGGACAAAAAGCATACCGTCAGAGATAATGAAGCACATGATAGGCATTGATAACTCCAGTAAGGTGGAAAGCCTGCAATACCTTTTGCACTACGATTCCATAAGAGGAATAGGCTGCATAATTGAATATCTGATAGAGAACTCCTTGAGTCTTGCGGATCTTATCAAGGAGCTGCCAGAGCTGTATATGCAAAAGCAAGAGGTGCAATGCCAATGGCAGAGTAAGGGCAGAGTGATACGGGAAATAATAGAAGGACATAAGGATAAGCAGCTGGAGCTTTTGGAGGGAGTAATGATAAACGATGAAAAGGGCTGGGTGCTTGTACTGCCGGATAGCGAAAAACCTGTATGCAATATTTATACAGAGGGAGCTACTGAGGAATATGCAAAGGAACTGGCCGCTATATACAGTGAGAAAATAAGCGGTATTGTCGGCACTTCGGTATAAGGTGCATAATACATAAATACATTTCAAGGAATGGTGATAAGCGACGTGAATATTTACGATTACACTATATATAGTCTCATAGCACTTGCAGCTGTTCTGCTTTTGGTACTCGTAAGAAGACTTTATCTAATAAAGGAAAATGAAGAGCAGGAGATAACAGATGCAATACTGAACTCAGAAGAGCTTGAAAGACATGCGGTAAGTATAGCCAAAAGGCATATGATTGCTAAAGGAAGCAAGGTTCAGTTCAGCTTGGAAAACAGAATGAACAGAAACTTCAAAATAATATCTTCAGCATATCTAAGTCTAAATGAGTATGTAAAGGATAGAAAAAGGGTTACACCTGCTTCTGAGTGGCTCTTGGATAATTTTTATATTGTTGAGGAGCAAGTAAAGGAAATAAGGCAAAATCTATCCAAAAAATATTATTTGCAGCTTCCAAGGCTAAAAAACAGCCCTGTTAGAGGATATCCAAGAGTTTATGCTATTGCACTTGAGCTAGTATCACATACGGATGGAAGATTTGATGAAAAAGCCCTGGTGAGCTTTATTACTGCATATCAATCTCAAGCACTGCTATCCAGCGGAGAGCTTTGGGCAATACCTCTAATGATACGCATGGCTCTAATAGAGCATATAAAATATGTATGCGAGAAAATTATGCTTTCGCAACAGCAGTGGTGCATAGCTGAGAGGCTTGCTGAGCAGCTGCTTATAAATAAGAATGGAACCCCTGAAGAGCTGCTGGATATAGCAAAAGAAAGCATGAAGAGCATGGAGCGTATAACGCCATCCTTTGGAGAGCATTTATTAAACATGCTCAAAAGACATGGTCTGGAGATTGCTCCGATTATACATTATATTGACGAAAGGCTTTCTGAACAGCAAACAAATGGAGAAAATATCACGCAGCTAGAGCATAATGAGCAGGCAATAAGACAAGTGTCTATTGGAAACTCAATAACCAGCCTCAGGCTAATTGCTACTCTGGATTGGACTGAGGTGTTTGAGTCCCTGAGCAAGGTTGAGCAGATACTTAGGCAGGACCCGGATGGAACCTATGTCCAAATGGACTTTTTGTCAAGAGACCACTATAGGCATGAGATTGAACGTTTATCAAAGAAATCTAAGATATCTGAGATTCAGGTAGCCAAAAAAGCTATTGAGTGCGCGGCAGAAAGCGGCAGGCACCTTGGCTACTATTTGTTCGGAAAAGACAAGGCGGAGCTTAGAAGTAACATAGGATATAAAGAGGTTAGTACCTTTTCAAATGCATTCCTATATATAGCTTCTATTTGTGCTTTTACTCTGCTTTTTACAGTGCCTTTTATAATTTATGTAGCAAACACAGCCCTATATCCCTTGGTTTTAGGGGTGCTTGCATTTTTTGCTCTACTCATACCTGCCAGTGATGCAGCTATATCAATTATTAACTGGTGTGTGACAAAGCTTAAGACACCTGACTTTCTGCCAAAGCTTGAGCTTAAGGAAGGTATCCCTGACTGTGCTAAGGCAATAGTAGTAATACCAACCTTGCTGCCTAATGGAAAGAGAGCACAGAAGCTTATAGAGCAGCTGGAGGAGTATTACCTTGCAAATAGAGAAAAAAATCTTTTCTTTGCACTAGCAGGGGATTTCAAGGATTTTAGTGATAAAGCAATGCCAGGAGATAGTGAAATAATTAAAGCAGCAATCAGCGGAATCAATGGGCTGAATGCAAAGTACGCAGAAAAAGAAGATATCTTTTTTTACTTCAATAGAGAGAGAGTTTATAGCAAAGAGCAAAATCGGTGGATGGGCTGGGAAAGGAAAAGAGGTGCCCTGGTTGAGCTAAACAGACTACTAAAGGGAGCTGCTGATACAAGCTATACAACCATAACTGGAAGTATGGAAGCAATAAAGGATATAAAATATGTTATTACTATAGATGCAGATACAAAGCTTTCGATGGAAACTGCAAAAAAACTGATTGGGACGATAATGCATCCCTTAAATAAAGCTGTAGTCGATAGCACCAGCGGTATAGTTACACAAGGCTATGGACTTCTTCAACCGAGAATAAGTGTTGATATAATAAGCGCTAATGCAACTCCTTTCAGCAGGGTATTTGCAGGACAGGGAGGTATTGACATTTACACAAATGCAATATCTGATGTATATCAGGATCTTTTCGGGGAGGGAATTTTCACAGGTAAGGGCATATACGACCTGGATATTTTTTATCGACTGCTTACTGATTCTATTCCTGACAACACTGTACTTAGCCACGACTTACTTGAGGGCTCTTATATAAGAACAGGTTTGGTAACGGATATTGAGCTTATTGACGGCTACCCAGCCAAATATAATTCTTTTGTAATGAGACTTCACCGTTGGGTAAGAGGTGACTGGCAGCTTATACCATGGCTTTTCACAAGTATAAAAAACAGAGAAGGCAAGCAGGTAAAAAACCCGCTTAACACAATAAGCAGATGGAAAATACTTGACAATATGAGACGAAGCTTATCTGCACCTGCGGCCTTAATTCTTATCTTTGCAGGACTGACATTGCTGCCTGGAAATGCAATGCTATGGCTGCTGCTTCCTGTAATGATTGCGTTAATACCCATAATTGAAAACCTTATAGATGTGTTGTTTGCAAGGTTTGAGCAGCCCTTTGTCGAGAAAGCATCCATGACCATAGGAGCGAGACTAAAAAATGTAGCCCTGCAAATATTTATAAATATTGCCTTCTTGCCTTATCAAGGCTACTTGATGCTAAATGCAATTATTAAGACCTTGATAAGGGTGTTCTTCACAAGGAAAAATCTCCTCGAATGGGTTACAGCAGCTGATATGGAAATAGGTCTTAAAAACGACTTTGGCAGTTATATAAGAAGGATGTGGATTTGTCCAGTATCGGGAGTACTCATTTTCCTTATTTCGATGTATATGAGAGAAGAGGCAGTAATACTAAGTGCAGTATTTTTTGCTATGTGGTTTCTTGCGCCTCTAATAGCTTATAGAATCAGCGCTCCAGAGGGAAGACGTGAAGACGGGCTTAATGAAGCTGAGCTGAGAGAGGTAAGACGTATTGCAAGAAAAACCTGGAGCTTCTTTGAAGAATTTGTTGGAGCACTTGATAATTATCTGCCTCCAGACAACTATCAGGAAAATCCGCCAAATGGAATAGCACATAGAACATCACCTACAAACATAGGTCTGCTTCTCATATCAACCATGGCGGCCAGAGACTTTGGGTATATATCTACCTCAGATATGTTGGAGCGGTTAAACAAAACCTTAAGTACAATTGAGAAAATGAAAAAATGGAAGGGGCACCTTTATAATTGGTATGACACAATAACTTTAGAGGTGCTAAGGCCTAGATACATATCGACAGTTGACAGCGGCAACTTTATCGGATTCCTTGTTACACTCAGCCAAGGGCTTTTAGAATATATGAAAAGACCTATAGTAGATATAAGTCTTGCCTATGGTCTGCGCGATACCATGGAGCTTGCAGCAAATGAACATCAGGATAGTATATTTGATATAACCAGACTCGATGAGCTTTGCGAGAAAAGGCAGTTTACCCTGACCGCTTGGAAGAATGTGCTTCTTTTGCTTGAGGAAGTAAACAGGCTGAAGAAGCCAAGATGGGGCTATAAGCTTCACAAAATGACAAGTGCATACTTAAAGGATATAAACGATTTCTTTTCTTGGCATGAAAAGCTGATGACCTTTACAAAGTCTTCTGAGCAAACCAGCAAGGCTGATATTGATGAAATCGAGAAGGTGCTTCATAGGTTTGATGCAGGAATACCACTTTCAGAGCTGCCTGTAAGCTATGAAAAGCTTATACTGCTTATTGAAAGCAATATTAAGGTGCTTAAAGCAAAGGAAGCAAAATCAACAGAGGCAAATATGCTAGAAGCTATAAAAGATGAACTGACAGCTTCTAAGCAGCGGGTAGATCAGATTTTAGAAGCAATGACTAGCATAAATGACAGGGTTAGACAGATTGCTGCTGATACTAGCTTTATCCCACTCTTTGACAGCAAGAGAAAGCTTTTCTCAATAGGCTACAACGAAGAGGAGGAGCAGCTTACCAAATCATACTATGACCTTTTAGCTTCGGAAGCACGACAGTCCAGCTTTATCGCTATTGCCTCCGGTGAGGTTAAGAAGGAGCACTGGTTTATGCTTGATCGCACACTTACCAGTGTCGATGGGTTTAAGGGTCTTGTTTCATGGACCGGAACTATGTTTGAATACCTCATGCCGCTGCTAATTATGAAAAACTATGAAAATACATTACTCAGTGAAACCTATAAGTTTGTAGTAAATGCTCAAAAGGAATACGGCAAAAAAAGGCATGTACCCTGGGGAGTATCTGAGTCAGGCTACTATTCCTTTGATTTCAGGCTCAACTACCAGTATAAAGCCTTTGGAATACCTTCACTGGGCTTAAAAAGAGGCTTGATAAATGACACAGTAGTAGCACCTTACGCTACAATGCTTGCGCTTATGGTAGAGCCAAGGGCTGCACTTAACAACCTGCTGGCACTTAGAAAAGATGGCATAGAGTCACCAGCTTACGGCTTTTATGAAGCAGTAGACTACACACCTGATAGAGTACCTAAAGGAAAGAAAAGCAGTGTAGTAAGAAGCTTTATGGTTCATCACCAGGGAATGGGCTTCCTGGCAATGAATAACTTAATAAACAATAACGTACTGCAGGAAAGATTTCATTCAGAGCCAATGATAAAAGCAACAGAGCTATTACTTCAAGAAAAAATACCTTCAAAGGTTATTTTTGCAAAGGATTTTAAGGAGAAGATAGAGCCCTTCCAAGAGTTGGATAAGGAGGAGCTGGAATACTCATCTGTCTTTCCATTGCCTCAAAAACAGATGCCTGAATGTCATATTCTATCAAATGGAAGCTATTCTGTGCTGCTTACTGATGACGGTACCGGCTATAGCCGCTTGAATAACAAAGCCGTAAGCCGATGGAGAGAAGAAAGTGTAGGAAGCAAGTCAGGTACCTTCCTATACATTAAAGATATTGAAAGCAATAATCTTTGGTCAGCGGGCTACAACCCTGTTTTGACACTGCCTGACAGATATAGGGTGCTTTTTTCACAAGACAAGGTGAGTTATATAAGAGCTGATGAGGGTATTGATACCCAGACGGATATAGTTGTTTCTCCAGAGGATGATGTTGAGGTTAGAAGAGTACTACTGACAAACCATGGTCAGCAGCCGAGAGTGCTTGAGATAACAAGCTATTTTGAAGTAGCTCTGACAGAACAGTCTGCGGATATTGCACATCCGGCATTTAGCAACCTTTTTATCAAAACAGAATATCATTCCAAGTATAATGCCCTGCTGGCTGTAAGACGTCCTAGAGAGCAGCACGCAGCACCAATGCATGCTGTACATTGTTTAAATGCAGAGGGTGAGGTCATAGGTGGTATTCAATATGAAACTGACAGATCTAAGTTTATTGGAAGAGGCAGGAGTCTGACTAATCCTGCAGCTATGGAGGCAAATCATCCATTGTCAAATACTGTAGGTCCTGTGCTTGATCCTGTTATGTCTATCAGAGCAAGGGTCAGAATTCACCCTGGTCAAACTGCAAAGCTAAGCTTTGTAACAGGTATACCAAAGGATTACGATGCTGCAATTCAGCTTATAGAAAAGTACCATGAAGGATCATCCATAGAAAGAGCCTTTGAGCTTGCCTGGACACGAAGTCAGGTGGAGCTTGAATACCTTAGCCTAAAGTCAACAGAGATAGAGCTTTACCGTCATATGCTTTCTCACATATTGTTTATCAGTCCTTTAAAGAGGAGGCAGGAGTCTGTAATAAAGAAAAACACAAAGGGACAGGAGGGACTATGGGCATATGGAGTATCCGGAGATTTGCCTATAGTGCTGGCGATTATAAGTAAAAGCCAGCAAGCTGACTTGGTTAAGGAGCTTTTGAGTGCCCATGAATACTGGAGAATAAAGGGCTTCCATGTAGATTTGGTGTTTCTCAATCAGGATGAAGGCAGCTATACACAGCCGCTCTTTAACCTGCTACAGGATATGATATCAGTAAGCCATGCAAGAGATCTGAGAGAAGTGTCTGGTGGAGTTTTTGTAAAGCAAGGAAACCAAATGAGTCAAGAAGATATAAACCTCTTGATTACAGCAGCACGCATAGTTATAAATGGAAGCAATGGAAGCCTTGCAGCACAAATGAAGACGAAGGATAAGGACGTGCCGGCTTGCAGCAGACTATGGGCGGAAAACATAAAGGAATATCCAAACAGAGAGCTTGAGCAGCTGCAGCTAGCATATTTTAATGGCTATGGCGGTTTTAGCTCTGATGGAAGTGAATATGTAGTAAACCTAAGCGATAGCACAAATACTCCTGTACCATGGATAAACGTTGTATCAAATAAAAGCTTTGGCTTTCAAATATCTGAGTCAGGCTCCAGCTATACCTGGGCTGAAAACAGTAGAGAAAACAAGCTGACACCATGGGCTAATGATCCAACAATGGACCCATCAGGCGAGGTTGTGTATTTAAGAGATGAACAAACCGGGGAGCTATGGAGCATAACACCACAGCCTATAAGAAGTACTCAGCCTTATAGGATAAGACATGGCTTTGGCTATAGTATATTTGAGCATAATTATAGCGGAATAGAGCAAAAAATGCTTCAGTTTGCTGCGCCTAACGAGCCAATAAAGCTAATAAAGCTGACTCTCAAAAACAGCACCGACAAAAACAGAAGACTGTCTGCCACTTACTATGTAAGACCTGTCATGGGAGTAAATGATCAGCAGACAGCACATTATACCTATACGGAGATACACGATAGGGATCTAATGCTTATCAGAAATGCCTTTAGCTCTGACTTCCCAGGGCGTGTTATGTTTATTGATACCTCGGAGGAGGAAAGATACTATACCGGCGACAGACGTGAGTTTATCGGGAGGTTTGGAGCATTGTCAGCACCTGCAGCACTGTGTAAAGATAAGCTGTCAGGAGCTACCGGGGCTGGTTATGACAGCTGTGCCTGTATCCAGGTAGCAATAGAGCTTAAAGCAGGTGAAACAAAGGAGCTTGCATTTACTATAGGGCAAACAGAAGCCTTAGAGGAGGCTATCAAGCTAAGCAGTAAATACAGAAGTATAGACATGATAAACAATGCCTTTAATGAAGTCAAGGCACATTGGACGAAGCTTTTGGGCACTATAAAGGTCAGTACCCCGGATCAATCCATGGATTTCATACTTAACGGCTGGCTGCTATACCAAACCTTAGCCTGCAGAATGTGGGCGAGATCAGCCCTTTATCAGTCGGGTGGAGCTTATGGCTTTAGAGATCAGCTGCAGGACTCTATGGCAATGCTTTATATCTCTCCGGATATCACAAGAGATCAGATTTTATACCATTCATCGCGCCAATTCTTTGAAGGCGACGTACAGCACTGGTGGCATCCTGGCACAGACAAGGGCATAAGAACAAAGTTTTCGGATGATTTGTTATGGATGCCTTACGTTACGCTTGAATATTTGAAGGTGACTGGTGATAGGAGCATTTTGGAGATAGAAACAGCATATTTAGACGAGTCATGTCTAAAGGATGATGAAGATGAACGCTATAACAGACCTTGTGTTTCCGAAGTAAAGACCAGCCTGTACGAGCACTGCATAAGAGCTATAGAGCATTCACTTAAGTTTGGTCAGCATGGAATTCCACTAATGGGCTCAGGAGACTGGAACGATGGAATGAACACTGTAGGAAACAAGGGCAAGGGCGAAAGCGTATGGCTGGGATGGTTCCTATATACAATATTAATCGGCTTTGCCTCAATATGCAGCGAAAGAAAGGATAAAAATAGGGCTGACCGTTATATCAATATAGCAAAAGAAATAATTAAATCCATAGAAGAAAATGCATGGGACGGAAATTGGTACAGACGTGCATACTTTGATAACGGTATACCGTTAGGCTCAGCAGAAAACACAGAGTGCAGGATAGATTCCTTAGCTCAGTCCTGGGCAGTTATTTCAGGTGCCGGAAGACCTGATAGGATTAAGGAAGCCTTTGAGGCAGTAGAGCACTATCTTATAAATAAAGACGATGGAATAATCCTGCTCCTAACCCCACCCTTCGATGAAGGTGACTTGGAGCCAGGGTATATAAAGAGCTATCTGCCCGGAGTCAGGGAAAACGGAGGTCAATATACACATGCAGCAGTTTGGGTGGTAATGGCATATGCCAAAATGGGTATGGGTGAAAAAGCATGGGAGCATTATAACATGCTGAACCCCATCAATCATGGCAAGACAGCTATGGAGGTCGCTAGATACAAGGTGGAGCCTTATGTAATGGCAGCAGATGTATATGCTGTGTCACCGCATACAGGAAGAGGTGGATGGACCTGGTATACAGGAGCTTCGGGCTGGATGTACAGAGTGGGTCTGCAGTATATACTTGGATTAAATGTTGAAGGTGGTAAGCTTGTCATGAACCCTTGCATACCTAAGGCATGGACAGAATACAGTATAACCTATGTACACTCAGACACTACCTATAATATTTCAGTCAAAAACCCCTCAAAGGTTAGTACCGGTGTAGCCCGAGTGCTGTTGGACGGAAAAGAAATTCAGGATAAGGCTGTTGAGCTGCTTACTGACGGCAAAGAGCACAACGTTGAGGTTTTGATGGGTTAGAACTATTTATACAGTACGTGTATAGCATATGCATAATAAGGAAGGCTATATGATATATGCGTACTGTATGAAAACATTTCCTTGAAATAAGACTGCTCGTATATTAATATTATAATATGAGAAAAGCAGGGGGTGCGTACAATGACTGGAAACTACGAAGAAACTATGAAATTTAGCGTTGGCAATGAAGATAAGCTGGAAGCCTCTGAAATATTATTGGCTGTTTATAACTCACTTAAGGAAAAGGGCTACAATCCTATTAATCAAATAGTGGGATATATTCTGTCCGGTGATCCGACATTTATAACCAGCTACAACAATGCTAGAAGCTTAATAAAAAAGCTTGAGAGAGATGAGCTTTTAGAAGAGCTGGTTAGGTACTACGTAAAAGATAAATAAGCAGCAGGAGAGATTTGTTTGTGCAAAAACACATTTAGACGAATTACAACTGTTTTAGTATTAACATTTTTTATATGGTATTTTATTGGGGTTGACTATACTAGCAGCTTACCTGAGTCGAACAAGCTGGTTTTAATTGTTGTTGATAATTTAGAGCTTAGTGATTTTAAAGAGGATCAAAAGCTTTACAAGCTTGCAGGCAAGAGCTACCTTGGTTTGATTAGCAACAGGCAGCTTGGGAAAGCATCCATTAGCAAATCTAAGCTGACCTTGGGCTCCGGAAATAGGCTTGAGATGGATACTGTAAGGCTTGATGGAATTAAGCTTGAAGATGGAAGCTTGGTTTATAATGATATAGAAAGTATTTTCGAAATAAATAAGGACAGTGCATATAGAGAGTACATAGGCTATATAGGCGAAAAACTAAATACTGCCAGTTTAAACACATGCTATATAGGTAATAACGATACTGATTTGCCTGATAGAAGCAGTATGCTCTTAGCTATAGATAAAAGCGGAAGCATTGATATGGGAGAGCTTGATATTCTAACTGAGGATAAGGGCTTTCCGGGTGGATCAAAAACAAACTTTAACAAGCTGGAAGAATTGTACAAGCAGTTCTTACCAGCTTGTTCTTTTATGGTCATAAATATAGGTGACCTTTATAGATTGGATTATTGGAAAAGCTATACATATCCAGAAGAGTATAGTGCTTTGAGAAAAGAGCTTATAAACGATATAAGCAATACAATAGAAGAAATCATAAGCTATGAAGGAGGCTACACCTATATATTAACCTCTGGCTATCCGTCAAAAAGTGAGCTGCATAAGGGAAACAGGCTGACCCCTATATTGGTATACGAACCTCATAAGGAGGGCGTACTGTATTCTTGGAGTACAAGGAGAAACGGGCTTTTGGTCAATACTGATTTGGCTGATTTTGTGCTATTTAAATTAGGCTTAACCAGCAGTTCAAAGCTGAAATATATTGCGCGAAATAATTCTTTCGGATACATAAGCTACTTAAACAATAACATACTTCGTATATCAAGGCTAAGGCAGCCGATACTTACTAATTATGCTTTATTTGAAATAATATCTGCTTTAATAGTATTCTTTTATTTGCTATTCTTTAGGAGAATCAAGTCTAGGTACTATGAGTACATATGCAGGATAATTCTATACTCAAACATGGTAGCACCTCTTATACTACTTTTAATGTCCTTAAGCAGAGCAAGGTCTCCTGT
>CALJSV010000030.1 GCA_937976095.1 uncultured Clostridia bacterium
ACTCAAATTTACTGACATTGAATTATGGTTGTATGTTTGCACATACTATTCTTACACTGTTTAGTTTTCAAGGACCAAGTGTCTTGCTTTTCAGCTTTGTTCGTCGGTCTGTTTCAACCGCCGACCTTTACTATGTTAACATATGACTTTTTTCTTGTCAACACACTTTTTAATTTTTTTGTTTACCACTTGCAAATACTTTTTATATTGTGCATCCAGTATAATTTGCCGAGCTACTTAGTTTGTTTCACCCGACAAGTATTCATTCTATCACCAGGTTGTCTCAAAGTCAAATGGTAGTATTATGCAATGTTTAAGAGCTTTCGACGTGCTATATATAGTCTTTATTAGCTGCCTATATAAAAATAAACTTGAAAAAATAATTCTACTAATTATTTTTTCAAGTTTGAGCAAGTTTTATTCAAATAGTTAAGACTTAAAACTCATAGGTTAAGGCTGTATCCTCATCTATAAGCTTAATTTTAAAATCATTTTCTTGTAGGTATTCAATAATGCCTGGAAGAGCTTTTATTGTTTCTGCTTTACCTCCACCATCATGCATCAAAATAATAGCGCTTTTTTTGTTTTCCACCTGATCCTTTACGTTCTTTAAGATCTCATCGCTGGTTACATTCTTAGAGAGACTGTCCTTGCTATCTACATTCCAAAGGACAATCTTATAATCCTTAAGAGCATCCTGATATTCCTTGCTTCTTATATGTGTCCCTCCATATGGGGGTCTGAACAGCTTCACATTTTTTTTAGTCACTTGATATATAAGGTCGTTGGTCTTTTTTAATTCCTCTTTAAAGTCTTCAACCTTACTATATATAATCTCTTTCTTATGGGTGTAAGTATGATTGCCTATAGAGTGTCCTTCATCTAATATTCTTTTCAATATATCTTTGTTGGCTTCTATACTGCTTCCAACTATAAAAAACGTTGCTTTGACATTATACTTACTTAAAATATCAAGAACCTTTGGAGTATCAGTTTTATTTATACCGTCATCAAAGGTTAAGTAAGCAACTCTTTCGCCAGTTATCTTTTTCTTTTCCTTTTTGATTTCTTTTATAATGGTAGTACTCTCTGTTACATCTTTTTTTTCTTCTATAGCTATCGCTTTGTTTTTTTCTGCTATAAACCTATCGATGATTTCACCTGCAAATGCTACCTCTTGCTTAGTTATTATTCTTATATTGTTTATATCCTTAAGTACTTCTATTCTATAACCCATTATGTCTGTTAAATAGAGAACAGGCATGTATGTAGTATTGCTTCTATTTACTAATGGATAGTCAAGCTGAAGCTTTGTGCCATTTAGTGTAGCAGCCCCACTGGAATTATCATATCTGAAGATGCTTCCACCAAAATACACCTCAGTGTAGCTTTCCTGTTGTACTAGCTGCATACCCAAGTGTTCTTTAATTGGCTCAATAGGTATATATAGTATCCCTTGAAAATCTTCTACTACTATATTCACATCAATAAAGGCATTGTCTACTACTAGATTAAACTTGTCATAGCCCTCAGCAAAAATTGCGCTGGAAAACAGCGAAAAGCAAACAATAATGCTTAATAAAAGCAACACGACCTTCTTTTGCATTTTAATTCCCCCAAAAATATAAAGCTATAGTATAAGCCTCCTACACTAATAACTTCTAAAATATTATAAGTATATATATTGCTCCAATATTTATATTATACCTGAATTGTCCAATTTGTACATTAATAACCTTTTATTTTGGGTAAAAAAATAGCACCAAAATTGGTGCTTTACTTATTGTCCATATTCTTCCTCAGCAAGCTTCTTTAGCTTGGTGCAATCTTCCTCAGCAAATATCTTAGCCCCTTTAAGCTGGTTTGCATAAAAGGCTATTTTAGCGCCCTCTTCTGCAATGATAGCATTAGCAAATGCTTCGGCTATGTCGTTTCCTACAGCCAAAAGCCCATGTCTTTCAAGAAGCACTGCATTACTCTGTCCAAGATGCCTGACTGTTATCTGCGCTAACTCAGCTGTTCCTGGACAAGAGTACGGCGCGCAATTAATTCCTCCGCCGAGAGCAGATGCCACCTCTGCAACAATTGGTGGAATTTCTTTATTGCAGCAAGCCCAAACTGTAGCAAAGGTAGAATGAGTGTGTACAACCCCTCCCACATCCGGCCTCTTTCTGTATACCTCGCAGTGCAGCTGTAGCTCAGTGGAAGGCTTTCTTAATCCATCTATTACATTGCCGTCTATATCTATGACTACTATATCCTCAGCACTTAGTTCCTGATACTCCATACCACTTGGTGTTATACATATATACCCTGTGGATTTATCAATCAGACTGAAATTCCCCATTGTCAGCGGCATCAGCTTCTCTTTTTTCGCCTTTATAGCAAATTGAATTACTTTCTCTCTTTTTTCTTTAAGCAGCATAAAAGCCTCCCGTTGAATTAGTGTACAAGCCCCTGCTCTTTAATATATGCTTTTAGTTTTTGCAAGTCTTCAATATATACATGTCTAAGCTCTCTACGGTATATAATGCTTGCTGGATGATAAAGAGGAAAAAGCTTGAAGTTAATAGTCGAGTATTCTATATCTATAGGTATACCATGAAGAAGTCCAATTGTTGCTGCTTCATCGCCCGTTATACTTCTAAGGGCTATGTTTCCCAGGCTGACAACAAGTTCCGGATGAACAATACTTAGCTCTGATTTTAAAAAGTCTGCAAAAAATCTTATTTCAGCAGTTGTTGGAGTTCTGTTGGCTTCCCTTCCTGTATCAGGGTTAGTCTTATAAGGTCTCAGCTTTACTGTATTAGTTATATATAGGTCTTCTTTATTTATACCAAGTATAGCTATAAACTCATCCAGGTTTTTTCCGGCTTGCCCCACAAAGGGTTTGTTCTGAATTATCTCATGCTTTCCCGGTGCTTCTCCGACAAGTACAATCCTCGAATCAGGGTCACCGCCGCCGTATACCAGCCTTACATCATCCTTATAAAACTCATTTACAAGCTTTTGCATATCTTTGTTTAAACTCTGCAATCGAGCCGCTTTCAATAAACCATCTCCTGATCTGTCAAATACTACAGCAGCGCCCTTATACATTTATCTGAAGTTCTATTAATGAAATCTTCCACTGAAGCCTCATTGATGAAATTATGGCTGTCTTTTTGGGGAGCACTCTGTTTGTTATAGTATTCTACTATTTTGTTTTTACAATCATAAATATATGATGTGTCAAAATCTCCAAAAAAACTAATATTGACCTCTACATTCATAAGCTCTTCAATAATTTCAAGTCCATTATTCTTAAGGTATTCAAAATCCAGTAAATCAATTTCGTCTCTCAGCTGTTCTTGAAAGCTTGGAGAATCCTGCTTCTCTGTCTGCTCTTGTCTTCTGAGAACAGGCTTGATAACTTCCTCCCGCCATGCTCGGTCCACAACAAGATGGAAGTAATATCCCCATAAGAATGACCTGGTCTTATCAGATCTTGTAATAAGCTTTTCAGGAAGCATATGCTCACTATAAAAATTTTCAGGTATATCTACACTGCTTTCATCGGAGCAAACAGAAAATACTAATTCCTTTGAGGGCTCGTAAACTTTTGTATGTTCACCTTTCTCTACTAAATCAGGTGTAACACTCCCCAGCATTAGGTAACCCAGGTCAATTGCTTTGATCTTTTCTTTAATTTTTGCTGCTACTCTTAGATGAGTCAACCATGATGCCAATGCCTGCACCCTCTTTCATAATCGCTTGTGTTAATGAACTTGGCTATTCTCATAGTAAAATTTTATCACAATTATATTTTACATAAAACACTAATTTATTATTTTAACAAAAAAACTGTCGTTTTTTCAAATATCACGACAGTTTTTGATGATATAGACAACGCACTAAATACTTTACATAGGCAAAACTAATGATGTTAGCTAAATTATAAATCGCCTCATCTTTAATGAAAGTTATTTAGTGCTATTTATATAGCACGATTTATTTATCAATAGTATCTAGTACATATTTTAAAACTGTATCGTATTTAGTGTTGAAAAACAGGTACTGATCGGTGTCTTTTAATAGTTCTACAAAGTCTTCATAGGATTGTTCAACATATACATCCGGCTGCGTATGCGTTTCTTCATTAGCTGTTCCATCAGGATTAATACCCATAACACTTGAGAATCTTACAACAAGTCCACTGTTGGGTAGTGCAAGCATTGCTGCATCAGCTCCAATCCCGTCGCCTCCAGTGGCTGTTCCAACAAGGGTAGCTATTTTCATAGCTTGTGCAAATACAGCAAAGCCTTCCGCGGAGGAATAGGAATTATCATCTACCAGAAGGTACACCTTGCCTTCGAATTTAACAGGATTCCAAGGCACTACTGAGTTTTCTTCGGCATAAAAATAACCGAAATCCTGCAGCAGCTCAGGCGGGTAGTTTTTATTTGGTGGGAGCTCTGATATAGGCTTTACCTCTAAGTAACCAGTCCTTTCCTTTACAAAAGGCATTAGGTAGTCACTATTTTTAAAGGCTACGTATGAATCAAACTTTGTTATTCTATGCAGTATAAAAGCTACAAGGTTTGACCTCCAATATCCGCTGCTTCCTCCGCCATTGCCTCTGATATCTACTATTAGATATGGGTATTTTTCGATAGATTGCATAAACTTATAAATCTCTTTTTTATCCTCATCTGAAGCAAAGCGATCTATCGCTTCCATAGACCTAAGCCTTATATATGCTACCTTTCTTTCTTCCAGGATATTTAGATCATAGTTTTTATCGGAGCTATCATATTCGAAAACCTGTTGATTAAAGCGTTCTTCTTTTACCTTCACATTTATGTCACGTTTGTCCGGTGTAGTTAAGGCGAGCGCCACTTCTTCATTATCCTCGGTATAGACTATCAGGTATGAAGTTTTTTGTTTACTTCTTTTGTAGTCATATTGGAGATACTGCTTATCATTGAGAGTTCTTACATATTCATCAATGCTTACTCCATTTAGTGATTCCAATACTGCTCCCTTTGGAATTTTATATTTACCTATATTCCCGCCCACAACAACATATTTCCCTTCAACATATACAAATAGAATAGGCAGAAAGTACCTGTTCCACTCTACGGTATCCTTCCAGTACTCATACATTTCAACAGACTTTTCGTTTTTGAGCACATCACGTCTTGTGGCACTATAAGCTGCATGTGGATTAGAATACACATCCCTAAAGTACTGATAGTTATCGTAATCAAGTAAATGTGTATGCCCACTCTGAATAAGTGTTATTATTTTATCCAAAGTTTCATAAAAATCAGCATCAGTTTTTGTGGCTCTAATCATTTTTTCAAAATCAGCCTTATTGTTTAGCCAATCGTAGTTTAGCATCCTCTTTTTTATTTCAAAGTAAGGAAAGCTTTCCTGCATTATATTATATAAGTGGTTAAAGTCCTCAAGCCTTTGTTCCATTGATAGTTTGCCTGTTGTTTTTGTTGCTTCATTTTCTTCATCAGTTTTTACAGTTCCCGTTGTGCACGCTGATAGAGTTATTGCAAGAATTAATACTAAGCTTATCAGTCTCACAGCATATTTACTTAGATGCATTTTGTCTCCTCCTTTTCTCTATACTCATTATAATTTATTTTAAAAAAGGTTGCTATATAATCTCTATGGTGGTATGTTTAGTTGCCTGGGCGACGGGCAACTACTGGCGTAGTTGGGCATCTGCTAACGCAGTTGCTTGGAGTTTTCTTCGCTGTGCTGCGAAAACGTCCACAGCTCTGTGGGTCAGAGTATAAGTAGCTCTATATTGGCAGGTAATAGAAAAAGACCACAGATTTCTCTGTGATCTTTTCTTTTACCTGGCGACGACCTACTCTCCCAGGACCCTGCGGTCCAAGTACCATCAGCACTGGAGAGCTTAACTTCTGTGTTCGGCATGGGAACAGGTGTAGCCTCTCCG
>CALJSV010000031.1 GCA_937976095.1 uncultured Clostridia bacterium
GAATTTATTTCAGGTTTCTTGTATTCTTTTTTTGTTTTGGATTAAGGAGCTCCATAATTGCAAAACCCGCAACTATTGGGAGCGCAATATAAATCCACAGCCTTAAGCTCTTAGCAAATTTAAGTATAATTGCTTCTATAATAAGTACACCGGCCCAGATAAGTGAGTTTCTAGTCATATTGTCCATAAAAAACCTCCTGTACTTTTATGTTTTTTCATAAGCTTTATAATTATATTATATCAAAAAAAATAGAATATTTAAAGTTAGAGAGCAAAATTGGAGCTGTTTATTAAGGATTTTTTATGAATTTTATAATAGCAAATAGAAAATACTAGTAAAAAGCAATTTGCATCTTATTGAAAATGAAGAAAAGGAGTGTAGTACAATGAAAAAACTAAAAGTAATTATCACAATTGCTCTTATTATAGCGATCTTCTCGTTTTTTATCGGTTGTCAGCTTGTTCAAGGTCCAAACGGAGCTATTGGTGATCCTGACAATGGTGAGACACCAACACCAACACCTACGCCGGAAGCAATTGAAGATGACGTATCCACATATCTGCCAATAAAGGTCGGAAATTATTGGGAATACGAGGGTGAGGGCAATGAGTATGCATCCTTTACTCAGGAAATCATCTATGGAGAGAATGGAAGATTCCAAATGATGAATGACAATGGTGGAACAGTAATGGCAAACGTTATCGAAGTTACACAAGATAGTATAGTAAACACGTACAGAGAGGGAGAGATTTATGACAAAAGAAATGTTCTGAATAAGCCCTCAAACCTTAATATAATTATACTAAAACGACCTTTGGCTGTAGGGAACACTTGGGTAAGCGAAGAGAATATTTATGAGATAATTAAAACAGATGAAACAGTAGAGGTGCCTGCAGGAACCTTCGATAATTGCATTGTGGTAAGGATTACCTTCAAGGATGGAAATGAAGGCTTTGCATACTACAGAAAAGATGTTGGTCTAGTAAGGTCTGATTTTGTCCTTGGCGAGGCTGAGATTATTACCTCCAGACTAAAGGCATATCGACTAAATTAATTCAGAGTAGTCGTATTATTTGGTCAATTGCACTTGCTGTGCTATCATAGTATTGTAAAGTAAATACAAAGTATAAGCGCCTATGGGAGGTTTTTATGTACGATAGTATCAGCAAAGAAACAATGATAAAAGAGTATTTTGGATGTGAGCTTAGCGCTATTTCTAAGACGGTTATTATAAGTCCGATACTGAAGCTGGAGAAGTTCAGGCAATATGCGGAGGAGATTGTTGATGAATTTGAAGGCTGGTATAATGGGATCACGGTAAAGTATAAGGGGCAGGAGATATCAATATTAAGCAGCGGTATTGGCTCTCCTCTTACCGGTGACTGCGTTTTGGCACTTAAGTATACCGACTGTGAGAAGCTCTTATTTAGTGGATCAGCGGGAGCGGTAAACTCGGAGTATTGTATAGGAGATATGCTTGCAGTTGGTGAAGCGGTCATAGGTGAGGGCTTTTCTAGATATCATACCAAAAGCTTTATGGAGGATAGCTTTGGACGGCTTGTAAGAGGGGACGATACAATGACTGAGCTGCTATATGCTGCGATAAAACCATACAAGCAAGAGTACTCCGTAAATACATATAAGGGAAGGATATTTACTACTGATTCAATTCTGGGTGAAACCAAGGAAGCCTTTGATTATATGGTCAGTAAGGGCTGTGACGCTGTTGAAATGGAGGTATCAGCTGTATTTACCGCAGCTCAGAAAGCAAACATTAAAGCGGCTGCACTGATATTTATAAGTGATCTTCCATTAAAAAGCAAAAGTCTTTTTGAGGGCAGAGATAATAGAGACTATGAGCAGCATAGAAGGCAAAAGAATGAGATTCCGAGGTTGCTTCTCGAAATAGCTAAAAAAATATAGTGACTGTGGAATTACTGTCTGGAAGACATAAGTTGTCTAGCAGACAGACGCTGTCTAGCAGACAGACGCTGTCTGGTAGGACAGCTTTAAATTTGTCAGGAAAATCAAGAATTCTCGCTACAATTCGTCTGAAAATTAGCAACGTTTGTACTTGAGGGAGATACATTGCGTAAAAAATGTTCTTAAATTTAGTGCAAAGATATTTCAATTTTTATTTTAAGTGATATAATAAAATTAGTATAGCAAATAATTGCATTATGCAAGGGGGTATATTAATTGAACGGGACAATGAAGGTTGTAATGAAGGAACAAGCACAACCAGGTGCAATAATGTCAACCAAACAAATCCCAACCTATGGAGCAAAGGATATTCTTATCAAGGTAAAGGCTACATCTATATGCGGCACAGATTACCACATATATAGCTGGGATGCATGGTCACAAAACAGAATAAAACCACCAAGGGTTATGGGACATGAGTTTAGTGGTGAGGTCATCGCTGTCGGCAGTGAATGCCACAGAGTAAAGATTGGAGATATGGTCTCTGCAGAAACTCATATAGTTTGTGAAAAGTGTGTTCAATGTAGAACAGGCAATGCTCACATCTGTCGTGACTGCGCAATACTCGGTGTAGATATAGATGGAACTTTTGCGGAGTATGTAGCAATACCAGAGACAAACGCATGGGTTAATGACAAAGACCTTGATCCTGCGTTAGGTTCAATACAAGAGCCCTTAGGAAATGCAGTTCACACAGTTTTATCAGGTGATGTTGCAGGTAAGTCGGTAGCTGTAGTCGGCTGCGGACCAATAGGTCTAATGGCTGTAGCAGTAGCAAAAGCTTGCGGGGCTTCTACCGTATATGCAGTTGATATAAATGAATATAGACTTGATTTGGCACAAAAGCTAGGTGCTAAGGTCGTTTTAAATCCAAAGGAAGTTGATGTTGTAAAAGAGGTTATGAAAATAACTGACGGCAACGGAATAGATGTTGCTTGCGAAATGTCAGGCAATGCAGCGGCTTTAAATCAACAAATAGATTTTCTTGCTAATGGCGGAAGACTTTCATTGCTTGGAATACCAACAAAGCCTGTTGATATAGATATCAACAAGGTGGTATTTAAAGGTCTTACTATACACGGAATAACAGGCAGACGTATGTATGATACATGGTATAAGGTTAAGGGTCTTTTAGCTTCCGGCTCATTAAATATAGAGCCGATAATAACTCACAGACTACCTTTAGAGGAATACGAAAACGGCATGGAGCTAATGAAGTCAGGCAACTGTGGCAAAGTAATACTAATACCTTAATGATAAAATACATTTGGAGGTGTAAGCATGGGATTGCATGATCTCGATTTTATAACCGAAAAGCTGGAGCAGCTTAAGGAGCAAGGTGTCTACAGAAAGCTTACTGTATTGGAAAGCGCATCTGGCCCTAGAAGCGTAATAAATGGTAAAGAAGTAATTAATCTATCTTCAAACAACTATCTTGGCTTTGCAAATCACCCAAGACTCAAAAAAGCTGCTATTAATGCAATTGAGGAATGGGGAGTAGGCGCGGGTGCGGTAAGAACTATTATTGGAAACATGAGCTTGCATGAAGAGCTGGAAGCAAAGCTTGCGAAATTCAAGCATGTTGAAGCTGTATTGGTTTTTCAGTCGGGCTTTACGGCAAATGCTGGGGTTATTCAGGCGATAGTTGATAAAGGTGATGTCATTATAAGTGATGAGCTTAACCACGCCAGTATAATAGACGGCTGTCGTTTGAGCAAGGCAGATGTAGTCAGATATAAGCACAGTGATATGGAAGATTTGGAGAGAGTGATACTGGAAGTCAAGGATAACTACAAAACTAAGCTTATTATCACTGATGGAGTATTTAGCATGGATGGAGATATAGCAAGGCTGCCTGAAATAGTTGAGCTTGCAGAAAAGCATGGCTGCCTCACATATGTAGATGACGCCCATTCAAGTGGCGTACTCGGAAGCCGCGGTCAAGGCTCCGCACATCACTTTGGATTATCTGATAGAGTAGATGTACAAATAGGAACTCTTTCAAAAGCCATAGGTGTTGTAGGGGGCTATGTAGCAGGCAAGAGAAATCTTATTGAGTGGCTGAACCACAGGGGAAGACCATTCCTGTTCAGTACAGCACTTCCTCCGGCTGTAGTTGCTGCATGTATGGAGGCTGTAGATATTCTTTCAGAAAGCTCTGAGCTTACAGATAAGCTTTGGGAAAACGCAAAGTATCTGAAGGAAGGCCTTAATAAGCTTGGCTTTAATACAGGCAAGAGTAAAACTCCTATTACTCCTGTAATTGCAGGTGATGACAAAAAGGCTATTGCACTAAGCAAAAGACTTTTCGAAGAAGGGGTATTTGCTCAGAGCATTGTATTCCCAACAGTAGCAAGAGATGCTGCGAGAGTCAGGACTATTGTTACTGCAGCACATACCAAGAAGGACTTGGATGAGGCAATAAGCGCCTTCGAAAAGGTTGGTAAGGAACTAGGCTTAATTTAATATAATAAAAAGTAAATGAGTGATGCATGACTGATATGCTCCCCTTTAACCATAAGGAGGAGTATATTAGATTGCATCACTCATTTACTTTTTTGTAAAATTTATACACATATTACTTATAAATATAGAATTAGAAATATTCAAAATATACAAAAAGTAATTGACATATGAAAACTTGAATAGTAAAATTGAATACGTTAGGTCAAAAACCTACCATTAAAAGTAACTCAAAAATACAATGAATGATTTCAGGTAATAAATTGGAAGTGTTTTAAATAATATCTATTCGGGTTAGTAAGCCGCGGTACTATCCTGAAACTCAATATAAGGGAGTGGTGCATGAGTAAAGTGTATAAATAGTCAGTTCTATCAAAATAAGAGGAGGATTGAAAGTGAAAAGATTTTTAGTTTTTGTACTGGTATTCATTTTCGCTATGTGCACTATAATTAGTGCAGCATCATCAGATTCGAACGGGAACAGTAAGCTTGAAAAGGACCCAAAGCATGAAAAGAAGCTTAAGACTATAGAACGTTTAAACAAGTTGGACGAGCTTTCGGAAAGAAAGGGTAAGAAGCTGGAGCTAGAATGGAATAAGGAAAAGGGAAACCCTAGCTTTATAGTAGGAAGCTTGTCTGAAAGCAAGATATCAGGAATAGGTGACGCACTTCTCTATCTTGACGAAAACAAGGATGTATTTGGTATAGGCGCAGGTAGACTTGTTATTAAGGAAGCATTTAAGGATGAGCTTAACACAACTCACTATAAGGCATATCTGGAGATGGATGGAATACCTGTTTATGGTTCTGAGGTTATTTTACATACTGACTCTGAAGGTATGGTATACGCAATCAATGGTTTAGTAGACTCTGAAGTTCCTGAAATAGCATGGGGTAAGGAGTTTAAGAAGAATACAAAAAAAGCTGTGGAGGCTGCTGCGGAGTTTGCAGGACTAGGCAAAAAATATGATGAAAGCTTAGTTTCAACAAGCACAGAAGCCTTTATCTACAATAAGGATGGGGCATGGCAGCCTGTATATCTTGTGCAGCTGCAGTTCCTTGAGCCATATCCGGCAAACTGGAGAATATTTGTTAATGCAGATACATATGCCATTGTTGACAGCTATAATTCCATTGCTGGTACAGCAACAACAGGTACAGGAGTTACTACAAAGGGCATTACTAGAAGCCTGAATCTGGATCTTGTTAGCGGAAAATACTATTTGAGAGATCTGACAAGAGGCTCAGGCATATATACCTACAACATGAACTACAGCTCTAACCAATATGGATTGCCAGGCACAATCATGAGTGATACTGATAACGTGTTCAACTCATCAGTACAAGCTGCAGCTGTAGATGCACATTACTATGCAGGTGTTGTGTATGACTATTATAAAAACAACCATAACCGAAACAGCTATGATGGCAACGGAGCATTAATAAGATCATCGGTGCATTTTGGGTCAAACTATAACAACGCATTCTGGTGGAATGGCTACTTGGTGTATGGAGATGGAGATGGCACACAGTTCAGCCCTCTTTCAGGTGCTCTTGACGTTATTGCCCACGAATTTGCTCACGCTGTTACGGAAAGAACTGCTAATCTTGAATACAAGAGTCAATCTGGTGCATTAAACGAGTCCTGGTCTGATGTGTTTGGATACCTGGCTGAAGGTGATGCTAGTGACTGGCAGATGGGTGAAGACATAACAACGCCAAAGATTGCTGGAGATGCTTTGAGAGACCTGAGAACACCTACGCTGTACAATCAGCCAGATCATATGAATAACTACAAGGTGCTTCCTGAAACAGAAGCTGGAGATTGGGGTGGAGTTCACATTAATAGTGGTATCCCTAATAAAGCCTTCTACAATATTGCGTCAACAATAAATAACAATACAAAGGTTGGTAAGATTTATTACAGAGCCCTTACAACTTATCTAACGTCTAAGTCTCAATTTATTGATGCAAGAAACGCATTGCTAAGAGCAACTGCTGATCTATATGGCTCTGCAGGAGTAGAGTATCAGGCAGTAGCAAACGGCTTTACGGCTGTAGGCATATCTGGAGTAACCGGGGACACCTATGAGCCAAATGACACAAGAACAGGTGCATATGGAGCTCTAGCTAGCGGTACTACTTATAATTCATACATATATACATCAAGTGATGTTGACTTTTACTATTTTGATATCACAAGAACAGGTAATATATCTATATCACTGTCAAACCTGGCAGGAGACTATGACATATACCTACTGAATTCAAGTGGGACTACAATAGCAAAGTCGGAAAACGGCTCTACCACAAATGAAAGCATATCCTATAATGCTACAGCTACAGGAAGATATTATGTAAAAATTATTGGCTATAATGGCGCATACAGTACATCAAAGGCTTATGCCCTAAGAGTAACATATCCATAAAAGCTTTATAGAGCCCCCCTCTGACTATGTGTTAGAGGGGGGCTCTATTGATACACGTAAATCTTAGAAGGGAGAATAACCCATGTCTGCCCAGTTTTCCTCCATTAGTGCTTTGTACTCAGTATGAAGCATATCTCTATGCTCTATCTCCCATTTGTAAAGCATTTCAAATATTTCCTTGCCATTTGGATCTAAGGTGTCTTCGGACATTTTTTTATAGTATTCAGCAAGGTCATTTTCAAGCAAATATGCCATTCTTATTATAGAAATATCACCAAGGGCTGATTCATATTCTGAGCTATGTATGTTTTCTGTTTTTTCTCTGTGTTCAAAAAAGCTTTCGGTTTTCTCTGTATGCTCTAATATTTGACCCCAAGTCCCGCTGTTCTTAAGTGAATTATACTGATTGATTAGGAGCTCCATATGACCTTTCTCCATTTTTGCTAAACGCTCAAAGGTCAGCTTGGCTTTTGGGGACTTTACTCTGGCTTGACTACTGCTATAGAAGTATTCTCCCTGCCTCTCCATTTCTATTGCATAGGAAATTGCTTTAAGAGCCTTATCCATACTATATCCTCCTTGTATTTTTTATTTTTATTATACTAAAAACTTTGATAAAAATATATATTCTAATTAATGCTTATAATTGACACAGGCATATTGATATGCAAGCATATTAATATATAATATATAAGTAAATATGTTATTAAAAGGAAAACTAAATGAATAATACTAATATAAAGCTCTCAATAAAGGACCTAATAGAATATACTATGCGCGCAGGTGATTTGAGCAGCGGGTTTGTTGGAGCAAGCAGGGCTGTAGTTGGAACAAAGGCTCATCAGCAAGTGCAGAAGCAATTGAAGCAAGACTTTCAAGAATCCAAAGCCCCGGATGATGTCGCTGAGCTGTTGATTGAATTGCCCTTTAATCACACCTTTGAGTATCAAGGCTTCAGTATAAGCATTGAGGGCAGGATAGATGCTGTAAAGGAACACGAAGCTTTGCCGGAACTTTATGAAATAAAGTCAACCTACAATGAGCTTGACAGCATCATGTCAGAGTCTGACAGTCCACATTGGGCACAGGCTATCTGTTATGCATATATTTATTGCACTCTA
Source organism: uncultured Clostridia bacterium (assembly GCA_937976095.1). Taxonomy (GTDB): domain Bacteria; phylum Bacillota; class Clostridia; order Lutisporales; family Lutisporaceae; genus CALGKJ01. The sequence continues at coordinate 7,998 of CALJSV010000031.1, forward strand.
TATAACAAGCAGAAGGCTTTGGTTAATCTGATATACTTTCAGCTTGATTCAGAAAAAACAAGAGTATTAAGTAGAGAATATGACTTCAAAGCCCTTGAAGTATATTTTATGCGCCTGCTGGAAAAATATATAGCTTGGTGCAGTATGAGCAGAGAATGGAGACTTAAAAGGGATAGTTCAATAAAGGAGCTGGATTTCCCATTTAACGAATATAGAAAAGGACAAAGAGAATTCGTTGTAGCTGTTTATAAGACCATAAGAGAGGGGAAAAGGCTTTATATCCAAGCGCCTACAGGCACAGGAAAGACAATATCAGTGCTTTTTCCGGCAATAAAGGCTCTTGGTGAAGGGCATACCGAAAAGCTGTTTTATTTGACTGCAAGAACTACACATAAGCAGATAGCACTAGATACGGTGAAGGATATGCAAAAAAAGGGTATGGCTTTAAAATGTCTTGTAATCACTGCAAAAGAAAAGATATGCCCCAAGGATCAGGTTATTTGCGACCCGGATTATTGTGAGTATGCTCAAGGCTATTACGATAGAATAGATAAGGCCGTAATGGATATATTCAAAAATGAAATGGTTTTTGACAGGGGTGCTATAGATGAGTATTCAAAAAGATATCTTGTTTGTCCCTTTGAGTATTCGCTGGATATCAGCTTGTGGGTAGATTGCATTATATGCGATTATAACTATGTTTTTGATCCAAGAGTGTATCTAAAGAGGTTCTTTGCTGATAGAAAAAAGGGTGAACACCTTTTGCTGGTTGACGAGGCACATAATATGGTAGATAGAGCTAGAGATATGTACTCCGCAGAGCTAAGCAAAAGAGAGATACTCGGGCTAAAAAAGAGTCTCCGCCTTAGCGGAGAGAAGTCACCTCTTATGAAGCTTCTAAACGGCATTAATTCTGCTATGCTCTCGTATAAGAAGCTTTGCGGCCAACAAAAAAACTACTGTCAGCTTGAGCCTTTTGTAGAGCTAAATGGACTGGTCAGGGATTTTGCAGCTATTGCTGAGCAGTGGCTGCCCCTTAATAGAGCCTCCCAGAGCTATGAGCATATGCTGGATCTATATTTTAAGGCAAATATGTTTATAAAAATATCTGAGCTTTATGATGAAAAGTACTATACTTATGTAGATATCATAGATGGAGATACTGTTGTTAAGCAATTTTGCGTTGATCCTTCCTATCGGCTACAGGAGGTGCTTAATCGCATCAAGTCCGGAGTGTTTTTTTCTGCTACTTTATCACCCATGAGCTACTATAAAGAGCTCTTGGGAGGCTATAAAGAAGACTATGCAATGAAGCTTCCTTACCCATTTGAGAAAAGCAATCTGCAGGTTTATATAGCGGGGAATGTTTCGACAAAGTTTAAGAACAGACAGTACAGCTTTGGTATAATAGCTGAGTATATATATACTTGTTCATCAATAAGAAAAGGCAACTATATGGTTTTCTTTCCTTCCTACAAGTATATGAGTGAGGTTTATCAGGTTTTTTCTGAAAGGTATCCTGAGGTCAGGATAGTGCAGCAGGATGGAAGCATGGATGAAGCACAGAGAGAAGACTTTATTGCCGGTTTCTTGCCTGGTGTTGAGGAAAGCTATGTTGCTTTTACTGTTTTAGGCAGTTTTTTCTCAGAAGGAATAGATCTTGTAGGAGACAGGCTTTTGGGAGCCATAATAATAGGAGTGGGACTACCACAGCTCTGCTTGGAAAGAGACATCATAATGCAGTATTTTGATAAAACAAAAAACTCCGGCTATAATTATTCGTATATATTTCCAGGTATGAATAAAGTGCTGCAGGCGGCAGGTAGGGTTATACGCTCTAAGGCGGACAAAGGGATAATTGTGCTTATAGATGAAAGATATAAACAGGGCACATATAAGCATTTGATGCCGGAGGAGTGGAATCCTAATAAGCAAGTAAATAGTACCGGAGAACTGGCACATGAGCTTGAGAGCTTTTGGGGAGTCACAAATTAACTCGTTGTGCTAGCTGATATAAAGCAATCTGCGAAGAGGCTTAGAAGCTGTCGGCGAAGTGTAGGAATAGTCGCACCAAAGTACTACCCAGAAGCATTTGCTGCCTTGGTGTGACCTGGAGCAAGCATACAGCTTCTTTGCCTTGAAGCATCATTGCTTGGTATCAGCTAGCACAACGAGTCAAATTAAGAGGAGGGTTAACATGTTTTGTGTAGAGGAAGTAAGAATAAAAACACTCGAAAGAGTCGACTTTACTGGATTGAAAGAATTTGTTGGTGTAATCAATGAACATGATGGAATTGAAATAAATGTACCTGACCAGATGCTTGAATTTATAATGCAGCAGCCAAAGCAGAGGGAGCTTATTTTTTTAGCGTACGAAAATGATAAAATAATTGGGTTTGGAATGTGTATGCTTTTTAACTCTGCAGAGAAAGTTAAATATGAGATAATTGTGCATCCGCAATACAGAAGCAGGGGATTAGGAAGTAAGCTTTATAGTGTATTGTTGGAGAGTGCAGAGAAGCTTGGGGTTAAAAAAATCGAGGCAGGATTTAAAAAGTCAGATATCTCTATTCGCTTCGCTGAAGTAAGAGGCTTTTCTCCAAAGGAGTACTCATGGAAAATGGACATGGATGTAAGAGAATGGAATAAAAAAGAATTAGAGCCAGGAATGCAAATACGAAATATTGATAAAGAAGATGCGTTAGTGTATGCTGATATTATGACTAATGGCTTTAAAAAGCCGGGCGAGGAGCCTTATGACGAAAAGATACACTCAAAGCTTTTTATACAGCCTAATACCCGAGCCTTCTTTTTACAGAAGGACGCTGAGATAGTAGCAACTGCTGCCATAAACCTTGAAGAAGGACTGGATAGAGGCTATATATACAATGTAGCAGTCTATGACAAATTTAGAGGTAAGGGCTATGGAAAGCTTATGCTTGAGCACTGTGTGGGGTTTGTTAAGGGCAGCGGACTTAGCAGAGCCTCGCTAATTGTTGATGGAGACAACTACAACGCACTGAAGCTGTATAAAAATATAGGATTTGTAGAAATAGATACATATGTTACATACCAAAAAGCTCTAGAATAGATCAATAACAAGCTATAAAGCAGAAAGAGGAATAATCTATGTCCAACCCCGGTATCGAAACCATAAAAAGCTTCGCTGATGCAGCTACTGAGCTATATAAGATATTTTTTAAAAAGTACCCTGCAGCAAAGCTGCTTATTTTAAGAGCGATGATGCAAAGCTCAGGAAACATCGGTATTATCATAATGGATAAGTCATTGGTAGTTGGAAAATTTACTGTTTATACAAGCTCGGAAGGAAATATAGTAAGATCGGGAATTGGAGATGAAATATACGTTTCATACATCCTGAACAATAGTGACATAATAGATATAATAAGTAATAAGCGGGAGTATTTGGCGGTACCTTGGAAGCTTTTTAAGTACTCTTCTAAGCTTGTAAGGCCGTCAATAGCTAAGACCAATCCTTTTTATCAAAGTGCACTTATGGGTGAGAGGGTCTTTCTAAGACCTTATATGGAAAGCGATATGCCTTATCTTTTGAGCTGGTACAATGACTATGAGCTTAATAGGTTGGCGGGCTGGACCGGCTCAAGAATAGGTGAGGCAAGGCTTAAATATAATTACTCCAAAAGCTATGGTTATGATCCGATGAATTTAATCATTGATGATGAAAATGGGAAACCCATAGGCACAGTGCAGCTGTATGATTTTAGCGACTTTGATAAAAGCTGCAAGCTCGGTATAAGAATAGGGGACAAAAGCTGCTGGAGCAAGGGCTATGGCATGGACGCTGTTAATACTATTCTTGAACATGCATTCATGAAGATGGATCAGAACAGAGTAGCCTTAAGAGTATACGAGTATAATGAAAGAGCAGTAAAATGCTATGAAAAAAGTGGTTTTAAGCATGAGGGAAGAGCCAGAAAGTCTGCATTTATAGATGGCAGTTTCTATGATGAAGTGCTAATGGGAATACTTAAAAGTGAATATATAGAGATGAAGGATATGAGAAGCAGATAAGTGGAGTTGCATCAGCAAATCCACTTATCTGTTTCTCATATCCTGTAAAAAGTCAGTTAGTCTGTAGTATGCATTTCGTGTTGAACGAGATACTCTTCTGCGAGTTTTAGATCCTACTGAAGGCATAAGCATAACACTTGCTAAGGCACTGATAGCACCGATAGTCATAAGAGTTTTAGAATTTCTTTTCATAATAAGCCCTCCTTATAAATATTGGTAGTGTCAAGTTTGACACTCCTTTTTTGTTTTAAACTTATCTATTTTCAATGCTTTCTGTATTTTTTTCTAAACAAAAAGCAATGACCCCCTTTTTTAGTGTATAATTGTAATTCCCCAACCACAAAAAACACTTAAAAGAAAGGTTATTGCTATGGG
>CALJSV010000032.1 GCA_937976095.1 uncultured Clostridia bacterium
GATATCTTACATTTAATAATTTAAGATGATTTATTGTATGTTTTAAATATAGGCTTATAAGCATATATTTCTTGACAGTTAATATTAATGTATATATAATTTTAATAGTAAAGTGGTGAATTATGCAGATATTAAACCAAATAACTGGAAACAGTTGATAGTTGGATAGTATAGTATTATTTGATATTATGTATTTGGTTTAATAATAAATACATGTGATCGGTTAGGGGGTGTAGTTATGTTAATGACATATCAGCCAAAGAAAAGGCAAAGAAAAAAAGTACATGGCTTCAGAGAAAGAATGAGCACAGCTAATGGAAGAAATGTATTAAGAAGAAGAAGAAAAAAAGGTAGAAAAAGATTAACAGTATAAGGCCGCGGCGTGTGGCCTTTTTCTGTAGACTTTTATTGTACAATGTATAAGCAGTTAAGCCTGTTATTTAGTTTGTGACATAAAATGGAGGAGCTTATGGGAGTCCTACTTAAGATTAACAAAAACGCCCAATTTAAAAAGGTCTATACTGAGGGCAGGTATTATGTTGAAGAGTTTTTAGTTGTTTATATAATTAAGAACTCAACTGAATATAATAAAGTAGGGTTTTCAGTAAGTAAAAAAGTAGGAAAAGCTGTTATAAGAAACAGAGCTAAGAGAATGATGAAGGAAAACTATAGGATGTTAGAGGAAAAGCTTAAAAAGGGTAATGACATTGTTATAACCGGTAGGGCAAAGACCTCACAGGCTGACTATGGTGATATAAAGAAAAATCTTGAATCAGCTTTTACCAGAGCTAGATTGTTAAAGAAATAGCTAAGAGAAGTGTATATATGAAGAAGCTGTTTATTTTTTTTATAAGATTATATCAAATATTTATATCTCCTTTTTCAAGAGGCAGCTGCAGATTTGTTCCAACCTGTTCTCACTATTCCATACAAGCTATAGAACGTTTTGGAATTGCAAAGGGAACAGCTTTGACTTTTAAGAGAGTATTAAGGTGCAACCCATTTAACCCGGGTGGATACGACCCAGTACCTGAAATTGAAAAAAAGCCGTAAATACGGTTTATATAAAGCCTATAAGGGGGAAGATAACTTGCTAGATGTAATTGCTAGACCTATGGGAGCTTTGATGTATTGGATTTTTACAGTTGTTAATAGTTATGGCTTGGCTATAATCATTTTTACTGTACTTACTAAGATATTAATGCTGCCGCTAAATGTTAAACAAACAGAGTCTACTAAGAAGATGAATGCGATCAATCCAAAGATGAAGGCTTTACAGGAAAAGTACAAGAACGATAAAGAGAAGCTTAATCAAAAGCTTATGGAGTTATATAAGGAAGAAAACTATAATCCTGCTTCTGGATGCTTACCTATGTTAATACAAATGCCTATAATATTTGCTTTGTTTTACGTAGTAAGAGATCCTGCAAAATATGTTTTTGTAAATACACCTATGAGCTTTGCAGAGGTGGCTAAGAATTTTCTTTGGCTGAAGGATTTGACTTTATCAGAAAGTCTTACATCAGCACTTGCTATTGGAACACTTGCAGTGCCAATATTAGCTATTCTTTCCGGAGTGACAACCTATATACAGTTTAAGATGACAATGCCTAAGGGAAATAAAGACCAGACACAAAAAATGATGTCAACAATGATGCCTGTATTTATTGGCTGGATGTCATATACTTTCCCATCGGGGTTGGCAATATATTGGATAGTAGGTAATATATTTACTATCATCCAGCAGTACTTTATGTTAAAGCTTATACCTGCTAAAAAGGAGGCATAAAGGATATATGAAATTTGTAGAAAAATCAGCAAAGACGGTTGATGAGGCAGTTGAGCTCGCGTTGGCTGAGTTAAGGGCAAAAAAGGAAGATGTTGAAGTAGTAGTACTAGAGCATCCAAACAAAGGTATATTTGGAATTATTGGTTCAAAGAATGCCAAAGTTAAGGTATCCTTAAAGGAAAAGAATGAAATAGTAGAGGAATTGAAAGAGCTTAAAGAATTAAAGCTTGATAAGGTTCAACCTGCTAGCAGATCTATAACAGAAGAGGATCATGCTAAGGCTAAGAAGTTTTTAAGAGAAGTTTTAGACAGTATGGATATAAAAGCTGAAATAAGGTTAAAAAACGTAAATGAAAGCCTATACATAAACCTCTCAGGCCCTAAGATGGGAATTATAATTGGAAGAAGAGGACAGACTTTGGATTCCTTACAGTATCTTGTTAGCCTAGTGGTTAATAAGAACAAGGGCAAGGATGGTTATGTGAAGGTTATTCTTGATACCGAGGATTATAGAAGAAAAAGAGAAGAGACTCTTGTTAAGCTAGCTGACAGACTTGCTCAAAAAGTTGTAAAGAGCGGGAAAAGAGTAGAGTTAGAGCCTATGAATCCATATGAGAGAAGAATAATTCACTCAGCATTGCAGAATTACAGCGAAATAACAACCTTCAGCGAAGGTGAAGAACCTTATCGAAAAGTAATTATAGCTCATAAGTAATAGTAAACCCAGTATGTAAGTACTGGGTTTATCCTATTATAGTAGTGGGCTTATATATGTTTTTGATATTTAATTATATTATGATATAGTATTGATAAATATCAAAAATAAGGAAAAATTAATAATAGAATGCTTTTACAAAAGAGAAAGGTGGGTGCGAGGTATGTATAATGATACTATTGCGGCTATTGCTACTGCACCTGGCGAAGCTGGTATAGGAATAGTTAGGATAAGCGGAGAAAAATCAGTAGAAATACTTGGTCAGATTTTTAGGCCTAAAAAAGCTGTTAAGGTTACAGAGATTCCATCAAGGCAAGTTACTTATGGTTATATTGTTGAGAACGATAATATAGTAGATGAAGTCTTAGTTATAATAATGAAGGCTCCTTATTCATATACAACTGAGGATGTTGTAGAAATACACTGTCATGGGGGAATTATTCCTGTTAGAAAAATAATGGAGCAAGTGCTGAAGAATGGAGCTGTTGTAGCTGAGCCCGGAGAGTTTACAAAAAGAGCTTTCTTAAATGGAAGGATAGACCTGGCACAAGCTGAAGCGGTTATTGATGTAATTACTGCTAAGAATGAAGGAGGGTTAAATGCTGCTCAAAGCCAGCTGCAGGGAAACCTTTCAGATGAAATACGAAGGATTATGGACAGTATGATCGCAGCGATAGCTCATATTGAGGCATCTATAGACTTTCCTGAGCATGATATAGAAGAGATAACTGCTGAAAATATAAAGAGCCTGGCTGTTGATGCAAGAACAGCTATTAATGACCTAGTAGATAGCTTTGAGGAAGGAAGAATAGTTAGGGATGGTCTAAGTACAGCCATTATCGGAAGACCCAATGTAGGAAAGTCTTCACTATTGAATGTATTATTAAAAGAAAACAGGGCTATTGTAACTGATATACCTGGAACAACCAGAGATATAATAGAAGAGTATCTAAACATCGGAGGTATTCTTATAAAGCTTATTGATACTGCCGGAATTAGAGAAACTGAGGACGTAGTAGAAAAAATAGGTGTTGAAAGAACTATGGTAGCTATAAAAGATGCAGAATTAATAGTTTTTGTAATTGATATGTCAGAGGAGCTGCTTAGTGAGGATAAGGAGATAATCGAACACATTAAAGATAAAAAG
>CALJSV010000033.1 GCA_937976095.1 uncultured Clostridia bacterium
AAGTACATTAGTCTCATTGTTATCATTTCCATAGCTTGTTACCAAAGGACTGTTGAAACAAAACATGTTTTTTGTCATGTACGCCTTATATTCGTTCTTTTCACTCCTATTATCATTATCATGAAGTAATATAACTTCATAGGGATCACCCTTTATTATAGCTTCTCTTACTTCTTCTAAGGACATTATTCCTTTATCATTCTTGAAGTAGCCATTAAGCACCGAATCCATCATAAGCCATTTTCCAAGGGTTACTGAATAAACATGCGTAACCACATGGCAATCGTTATCCTCATAATCATATGGCATGCATCTTATGTATCTCGCCTTGAAGCCCATTGCAAGATAAACCTCAGCCAGTACAGTAGCCTTCATATAGCAGTTTACGCCTACGTTTTTGCTATGCTCTATTATCCCACTTGTGCTTATGTTTTCGGGTACAATAGCACTTCCGTCATAGGGTAGCTTCTTGTGTACCCAAGTCATAAGATTAATTATCTTCGAAAGCTCATCTCCCTCACCAGTTGCCTTTACCAGGTCAAATTCTTCAACCAGAGACTTTAGTTCATCACTAACCTGATACTCAAAGCAAATATCCTCACTAGTGTCAGAATAGCTGCTGTGTTCCTTAATCCTATTGATGTAGTAGCCTATATTTCCTAAATAATCCTGCATTAGCATTTTCCCCCTTTAAATGTCATAATACAATAATATGTTGTTTTTAGATACATTTCAATAGGAACGAGGCATTAAGTTAATCAAAGTCTATCATTTCCATAAAAAATGGTACTAAGTTAATCACTCAGCACCAGATTTCTGTTACTATCTCACACTATCCAAATATTTCACCGCACTCAGCGCAGCTACATTTCCCTCTCCTACTGCCTTGGCAATCTGATAGGGTTTCCCCGTACAGTCGCCGCAGGCGAATACTCCGGGAATATTTGTCGCCATGCTTCGGTCTACCTTTATGGAGCCTTCCTCAAGCTCCAGCCCTTCCAACAGCTGATTGACAGGAAGTACATTTCTAATGATAAAAACTGCATCAAGCTTCAGCTCGCTTTTGTCCGTCTTTAGGGTATGTACCTTTGTGCCATCACCAAGGATATCTACTACCTTTTCATTAATAAGCTTTATTTTATCATTTAACTCAGGCTGCTCCTTATACATTGGCAAGTAGTAAACCTCACTGCAAATTTCCGATAAGAAGCGTGCCTCCTCTTCGCCTTCTTCATTCTGCGAGATTATGGCTACAGACTTATTGCGATAGAGTGGCCCATCACAGGTCGCACAGTAGCCTACACCCTTGCCTAGGTACTCCCGCTCTCCTTCGAAGTACTTGAACTTTGCGTGTCCTGTTGCGATTATCAGGCACTTGGCATCGTAAAACTCATTGCCTGCGTTAAGCGCAAAGTAATCTCCCATATTGAGCACATTATAAACCTTATCCTTTTTGATCTCTATGCCCATTTCTTCGACATGTCTTCTATATGCTTCAATAAGCTCTGTACCACTGATTCCGGGCATACCCGGATAGTTGTCTATCTGTGGTGCTCTCATAAGTCCTGTTACCTTTTCATTTCCTGCCAGAATCATAAAGCTTTTGTTTCTTATCTTAAGGTTTAGTGCTGCTGAGAAGGCTGCAGGGCCTCCGCCAATTATTACAGCGTCCATCATTTGTAATCCCTCCAAACTTTATCTAAAAATCGATGCTCCCGTATTGATGTAGTAAAGGTGCGCAAAGGTCATAAATGCAAACACTAGCATACCAATGTAAAGAGGCCATGAGGTTCGAATATTTCCCAGCACCTGCCTGAGTCCCATGCTTGGAGCGTCTTCTACTGCTAGCCTTTCCTTGGAGCGTTCATTTAATGCCAGCATAGAAAAAACCATTATAGCTCCGGCAAATAATGCGATTACTCCGAAAACAACTGCAGCAGCAATCATAGAGAATGTATCAACACCCGCCTGAGCTGTCTGCATATCCATGTTTTGATAAAAAGGCAGCTTCATAATCAGGTATCCCAGCGTTACTGATATTGCATTGTTCATCGCATGACCCAGCATGCCTGCAAATATGGAATTAGTCTTATAAACCACAAAACCAAGTATGACTCCCAAGAAAATCGGCCCCAAGAGATTCTGCACATTTAGGTGCATAATACCGAATAAAAAGGATGTAATACCTATGCACTTCCACATACCCAGCTTTTCATAGCTCCTTAAAAGCAAGCCCCTGAAAAGGATTTCCTCACATATACCTGCTGAGCCTGCAAATATAAGCAGATATACAAAATAGTTTCTAATATTATCCGCTATGGGCACAGGCGAAGGAAGAATCTGACCAAAAAGACTGACTACTATATTTCCCAAAAGGTTAATAAATACTGCAACAAAATATCCCGAAAAGAATATTGCTATTACAAGAAGTGCATCAATAGGGCTCAGCTTATTGATTCGAAGTACATGCCTTAAGCTGTCTCTTTTTATAAGTATATAAACAAAAACCGGAGCAGCTATAAGTCCAAACTCTGTAATTAATATACCTGTATTAACATCTCTTATCTGAAAGAATGCTCCTACAGTAACAAATAGTGAAATGCAAATAAGAAATATCAAATTTGCCCCAAAGACCGTTATCCTACTTTCTCTAGCTTGTTCTTCCAATACGAAGTCCTCCTATTGTCTGTATATTTTTGTCTCATTTCTCTCCAGTGGCTCAGTAACAACAACGTGCTCTATATTCATAGGCCTTCCATCAACAGTCAACAGCACGCCTTTTACTCCCTCAAGCTCTGTTAAGGAGTTTACTATTGAGTTAAGGGTCATATCTTCTCCTGCAGCTCCTCTTGAGTGCTTTGTGATCATCTCCCGAGAAAAGTCTATCCTCGCTATGTCCTTGTCTATCCTTACGCTTAGTACCTTGGCTTCCTCTGGAATTGTTCTGTATAGGTTTTCAACCGAAGGGCCTGCAATAAGCTCTTCAATAACCTTTCTACAAAGCTCTTCGAGCAAAGCCTCCTCTGACATATTTACACTTCTTTTTTCAGCAACTACGTACATAGCTTGTGAATCAGCAAAGTACAGTGTCAAATCTCTTCTATACTCAGTTGTTGTAAAATCAATATAGGTCATAAATCCATAGGGTTCTCCGCTAGGACCTATAAATTCCCTGCCTTCTATAAGCAGCTTTACCCTTTTTACCTCTTCCATTTGAAGAAAAGTATTAACAAGTGAAGCTACCTTTCCTGCTTCATCTAAAGCACCGGAAAATCTGTTGAACTCTGAGGTTAAGTTGATTGTAGCATCTCCGTTGCTAAGCATTATCTGTAAAACTCTTGGCGTTGCTTCATAGCCCCATTCAAAGGCTTCCTTATCCTGAGGGCCTTTGAAGTACTCTTCCAGCAGCTTCTTATAGAGCTCATTATTATCCTTGTATTGTATTTCTCTGATTTCTTTACCCAGCCCGGTATTTCCTTTTAGTGCATAATATATGCTAAAATCCTGCACGATCAAGGTCTCCTCCGGCTTTGCAGTACAACTAGTAAAAAGTATTGTCATAAGCAGCATAACTGCTATTAGCTTTTTCATATTTTGTTCCCCCTTCTTATTTTTCTCCTATAAAAAAGGTATGATACAGAGCTTATCAAAATTACAAGCAGCTCTGCAATATAATAGTATCCTATCCTAAAGGCTGTATCAGCAAAAAAGCTTTCCGGAAACATATTAACCAAGGTGTCTACATTGGGGTCCAAAAGCCACAGATCATTTGTAAAAAACAGCTCATGAAACACTGTAAAATATTTATTAAAATCCATGTTCATCAGTATTATAAGAAGTATAATAGGCATGACTCCCGCAGCAAATATAATAAGTCCATACCTTGCAAGCCTTTTTTTCCAATCCCTCTGTGTCTTTATCAAATATGCCATAAAGCCTATTATATATAGCACACCTAGGTTTCTGAAAAGCCTGCCTTTTTCGAAGAGCTCTTTAACATCCACCATGTGGAGCTTGTCACGTTCACTGAAGAACTCTCTCTCTTCACCTGCCATGTATGCCTTAAAGTCAAGGTTTTCTCTTCTTCCCTCCATATATAAGAGTAGCTTTTCGGTAGAGCCCATAAGCTCCTCCATCGAGATATCCATATTAGCTGGTATATCGTACTTAAGATATTGCCTATTATAATAGCCCCTATTAAAGGCAGCCAGCTGAACATCAGTAAAAAGCAGAGACAGTAATGTAAAAACCACAAAAAGGAATACAAGTATTAAGCTTAAGGATTTTAGTGACTTTTTCAATTTCTTACTCCTTTGAAGTATATTTTTTGCTGTATATTTATATTCTAACAAAAAAACCAGCTAAAAAAAAGAAATACTGTTATAGTATTTCTTTATCCTGCAAATCTTAATGCTATCTCACTAAACATTACTGTAATTACGGTGAGTATGTTTCCTTCCTTTTTGCATATAAAAAGCAGTCCGCGATGCTCCCTTGTTTCCTTGCCATCCTCATCCATTGCTATTATTCTACTTCTTTTTACCCCTTGAATAATCTTTTTTATTGCATTTTCTCTTGTGCCTTTTCTTTTTCTCTGAATATATCTTAAAATTGCATGCTCAGTAACATATATCATTTCACTCATATTAATGCCCATGCCCAGCAATTTGCACAAAACCATATGATAGAAATTGCATGGGCTCGGTACCTCCTTTTGATTTATTAAAATTTCTTTCAGCCTCTGTCCTCCTTTCAATGCATACATAATAAATTATAAGCTATGGACACTAAAAAATTTCGCGAATTTTGCTGTCAAAAAAAATTTTATATAAAAGTGCAATGAGGAAATAATAAAAAAGAGGTGATATGTGAATGAACAAGCGAAGCCTTATAAAAATAATGATTATTTTAATACTCGCTTTTGTATTTATATTTAGCTTAAGCGCCTGTGCACCACAAAAAAGGCCGCTACTTAAGCGAAACAGTCAGCAACAGGAAGAAAAAAAGCCTCCAAAGGAGCTTGATGAACTCAGAGACAGCATCGAAAAAATAGAAAAAAGTCTACAATCGCTACACGAAAAGGGAAAGATGCCTTACACTCTCCTTGAAGAGGAAGCTACTAAGAAGCTGCAGGAGGAGCAGAAAAAACAGGGAGGTGGAAGTGAAGGAGGCGGAGTAAGCAGTGAGGGTGGTCAGGGAGGCCAAGGTGGAAATACACAGAATAAGCCTACTCAAGAGGAAATTAAGAAGGTTTTAGAGCAGGAGCAGCTAAAAAAGGTGGAAGACATAAAAAAGGATATATTGGAGCTACATAATGCATGGAGTCAATATGAGCCAAAGGCAGTTGCAGACCTTGCACCCCCAGCTTCAATTACAGAATTCGAAAATGCTTTGAACAATTTGACTAAGGTAATTGAAAACAATGATGTTTTTTCCAGTCTTTTAGAGGTAAATGAGCTATATAAAGCTTTGCCTGACTTTTATATTCTGTATAAAACCAAGGCACCTCCTGAAATCGACCGAATAAGGTACGGAG
>CALJSV010000034.1 GCA_937976095.1 uncultured Clostridia bacterium
CTTTTTATCCATTCTGGATAATCAAAAGCTGAATAAGCTAAGCAAATATAAGCATCAACAGGACTCAGATCGATCCCTGCTAGCTGACATCCTTATCAGAACTGCTATACTGGAGAACCTAAGAATTCCTTATTTTAAGCTCCCTTTTTTTTATAACTCCTACGATAAGCCGTTTATAGACCATATACATAATTTTCACTTTAATACATCTCACTCAGGTAGCTGGATAGTCTGTGCAATAGATAAAAACCCAATAGGCATTGATGTTGAAAAAATAGTCGAAATAGAAGGGCTGGAAATAGCGGGTAATTTCTTTTCTGAACAGGAATTCCAAATTTTATCCTCCTCAGACACGGAAAATAGGCTGGCGTTATTCTATGATATATGGACTTTAAAAGAAAGCTATATCAAAGCTCTGGGAAAGGGACTATCTATTGACTTAAAATCATTCTCCTTCAATACCTCAGGTAAAGAGATATTGCTGAAAACCTCATTATCTCATGATAAATGCTTTTTTAAGCAATACAATATAGACCATAATTATAAAATGTCACTATGTGCATTTAATAATGACTTTCCTCTTAATGTGACTCTTTTAAGCATATATGACTTATACAGAAAGGCTAGTGAGTAAATGAGTATAGAGATACGTAATATGAACAAAATAAATTTATTCTGTCTTCCATATGCAGGAGGCTCCAGCTTTATCTTTGAAAGCTGGAGGCGGAGAATACACCCTTCCATTGAATTGATCCCTATAGAGTATCCAGGAAGAGGGTTTCGGATGAGTGAACCTTTATACAGCGATCTAAATAAGATTGTAGATGATGTTTATGAACGTATTAGGCCTAGACTTTGCGAAGCTCCTTACTCACTTTTCGGACACAGTATGGGAAGCATAGTAGCCTTCGAATTGGCTCACAGAATTGCAGGTAATCAACTGAATAGTCCGGTTCATATCTTTTTTTCTGGGCATAGCGCTCCAAATATAGTTAAAACGGAGCCACCTATGTATTTACTGTCTGACGAAGATTTTAAGGAAAAGCTTCTGGATTTGGAGGGCACCCCAAAAGAAGTATTGGAAAATAAAGAGTTGATGGAAATGTATTTACCAGTATTGAGGGCCGACTTTCAGGCTATAGAGCAGTACAGGTACAACGAAAAAGATACACTAAGCTGTGATTTTAGTGTATTATATGGAAACCAGGACAAAGTTAAGATAGGTGAATTGCTTCCCTGGAAAAAGCTGACCAGCCGTTCTTGTGAATATACACCTCTTAATGGAGGACACTTTTTTATAAACACTTGTTCATCAGATGTCATAAGTATAATTAATGCAATATTAACTCATAAGTAATTAGGGGCTATCGCAATCGCTATTAAAAAATAGCTGTGCGCAGCTCCTTTTTTGGGTAATAAACGGCTTATTCAACGCTTCTTCTATAGGTAAGGCACTGCAAAGAGTAAAAAAGGGCATAGCTAAAAAGCCATTGGTATCATGGCTGTCCACGATGCTCTTTTTAAGCTGGTTGCCTTTTGTCCATTCATACTCCTTGGTTTGTGTTTCTGTCACGGCCTGAGTGTCGGGATTGTAGGTGGTTTTTATCTCACTCAGGGTGTTGCCCATGATGTCGTAGGTAAAGACCGTGCTCTCTAGTTTTGTAGAGCTTGATGGTGCTCCTCCCATAGGGGCATCTGCCATGAGTCTTGGCGCCATGGCTGAGAGGACATGAAAGCCCGGTGAGGTAAATTCAGAGTCAAAGTCTGGTAAGACTTCAAAGCCTGTGCATTGAAGAATAATCTGGCACAGCGCTTGCCAAGAGGACTGACAGCTCTCTTGGCAGACTGTCTGGCAGTCTTGACAACCTTGGTTGGAGCACTGGCAACAGACGAGCTGTTTCCTGCCTGGTCAATGGCAACTGCTTTAAGAGTCGTGGTGGTACTGATGTTAAAGGGTACGGTGTATTTCACGCCATTGTTTGCAGTCGGTGGTGTTCCGTTGGTGGTGTAGTAAATGGATGCAGAAGAGTCGCCCGCCATCATTGTCACTGTGACCGGCATATTGGAGAGCATACCTGCGGGACTGATAGCCACCTTTGGCGATCTGCTCCATAACTCTGTTGCTGGAGGCGTCAAAGCTGTATGTTGTCACCGTGCCGTCTGGCTCCGTAACCTGCTTTAAGCGGTTAAGGGCATCATACTGGTAAGCGGTTTGCCCCTTGATATCGGTCTTGGTCAGCTGGTTGTTTGCATTGTCATAGGTATAGGAGAATTCCTCCAACAAGCTGTCGTCGGCCTTATAGCTTTTGACCCCCTTGACGAGGTTGTTCTTGTAGTAGCTGTATTCTGTTCTGGAGCCGTTCTGATATTGCCTGCTTTTTTGATTGCCGTTGGTATCGTAAGTATATGTGGTGGTCTCATTGGAGAGTGCTGGCTCAATCACCTTTTTAAGCCTTCCCAGCTTGTCAAATACCCGTATAACAGCCTTGTCCTTACAGTCTACGGTCTTTGTCATAAACTCTCCGGCTGCAAGGTCAATGCCCCCTTCTGCCGTAAGATCATAGAACCACTGTGTAGT
>CALJSV010000035.1 GCA_937976095.1 uncultured Clostridia bacterium
AAAGCTTCCGAAAGCTATATATGTCATGCCGCTGCTTACCGTATTTAATGTAGTAAGCTTACCTAGGACAAGAAGGCTCGTACTGCTTGCTACATGAGCAACCACAGCAGCCCATAGAGAGTTCATCCATAAATACAATAGTCCGAATATCATAGCTCCTAAAGCCGCATAAATACCTATAAAAATGCTTCCTGATATAAAGCCATAAACTGCTGTAAATAATATCCCATGCATAAGCAGTGCAGAGGATGGCTTGACTCCCCCCCGCAGCTCATTTAGCACCACGCCCCTAAAAAGCACCTCTTCAATGAAGGAACCTAATATAACTGGTCCTATTAAAGCAATTATCACAAACTCTCCTCCGATTATTGAGTCAATTGTTGACTTTAAGCCAGGTTCCAGAGCATATACAAATGGTACATTTACGAAGCTTGTACTAAATAACCCAAGGAATATCCCGATAAACACCAAAATCGGCAAACACTTAGGGTTTAAGGCTCTAAACCCTAAATAGCCAAAAGTATTGGTTCTTCTTAGTTTCAAAAAAATATGTAAACACCCGAATGCGATACTACTGGTGCCTATCATAATGACACCCTGATTCCTAAGCAGCCATGCTTTTCCCTCAGAGCTTGCTGCAACTGTTATTTTCAAAAACAGTGTAAATACTAGTAGAGCCACAAAATATAAGGCAATACTACCTACTATGCTAAAAAACTTCTTCATTCACTTTAGCCTCCATTCTTTCACTTTCTTTAAAGCCTCCAGTATTAGCTAGAAGCTGAAGTCTACATCTTCAAACGAGCTCTCCTCAGCAAGTCCCACAGCATTTTGCAGCTCTATATCGGCTAGCCTTAGATCCATATCGGCTGCTAATGCGTAGAGTATTGCCTCGTAATGCTTAATTAAGCTCTCCATCGTCTCTCTCCTATAAAGCTTTGTGCAGTACTCAAGATGAATATGTATATTGCTTTCTGTTTCTACAGCAGCAAGGGTCATATCAAACTTTGAGATTTTTCGTTCAAAGGTATAAGGCTCTACTTGAAGCTTTGAGACATTTATTTCTTCGGAGGCCATGCTTTGTACAGTAAATACCACATCAAACAATGGGTTTCTGTTTACTGCTCTTGATACTCCAAGTCTTTCAACCAGCTCCTCAAGCTGATAGCTTTGGTTTTGGAAAGCCTTAATCGAGCTTTCTTTCACTTCCTCCAGAAAAGCTCTGAAGTCCATACTTCCTCTTGGATAGTTTCTAAGTGCAATAGTGTTTACAAACATGCCTATTACGTTATGCAAATCTGCATTTATACGCCCAGCCACTGGACTCCCAACCACAATATCCTCCTGGCCACTGTACTTATATAGCAGCACATTGTAGGCTGCAAGAAGTAGCATATACATTGTCACTCCGCTAGCCTTGCTGATTTCTTTTAGTCTGAAAGTCAGCTCAATATCTATTTCGAGGTCCACAGCATCCCCTTCAAAGCTTTGCAGCATTGGTCTCTCATAATCTAGAGGCATATTCAGCATAGGCGCATTGCTTAGGCTACTGATCCAATACTCCTCTAAGCTTTTTACAGTTTCTTTTGAGCTTAGCTCTCTCTGCCACACAGCGTAGTCTTTATACTGGAGCCTTAGCTCTGGCAGCTTGTTTCCTTCATATAGCTCTTTGAATTCCTTGATTAAGATACCTACTGAGAATCCGTCGGAAATAATGTGGTGCATATCTATCAGAAGTAGGTGTCGTTGTTCATCGAGCTTTGCTATTCCTGCCCTTACCAATGGTGCTATTCCTAGGTCAAAGGGTTTAATGAAGCCTTCAACTTCTTCTTTGCCATCCGCACTTTTCAGTGTGATTTCTTCAACCCGGAAGCCTATACTATCACTTATCTTCTGCACAAGCTCTCCTTCTGCAATAGTAAAGTAGGTTCTAAAGGCTTCATGTCTGTTTACCAATGCCTTAAAGGCATCTTTGAGTCTTTGCACATCTAAAGCTCCATTTATAACGAAGACACTTGGTATATTATAGCTGGTATTATTTCTTACCAGGCTATGTAAGGTGTAGATTCTCGCCTGAGCAGAGGATAGTGGGTAATAGTCCCTCTTTTCTAGCGGATTTATTGACATATAAGTGTTTTTCTCTGCCTCTTTTATGTATTCTGCGGTAGCCTTTATTGTTGGATTCATAAATAAATTCTTAAGCGGAACTTCTACATTGAAGACCTTATGAATCTTAGCCGCCAATGTAGTTGCCTTTAAAGAATGTCCTCCAAGCTCGAAGAAGCTGTCATTTATTCCCACTTGCTCTATGCCTAATACCTCTTTCCAAAGCTGGCACAGCTTTTCTTCAGTCTCACTTTCAGGTGCCACATATTCCTTTTCTGTGACTATGGAAGCAGACTCAGGCAAAGCTCTTCTGTCCACCTTGCCGTTCTGTGTCATTGGTATTGCATCCAGCTGCTTTATATAAGCCGGTATCATGTACTCGGGCAGCTCTTCGGCAAGATGCCTTTTAAGAGCCTCAAGGTCAATTGTCTTAGCTGCTGTGATATAACCACAAAGGTACTTGTTGCCATCATTTCCTTCTCTGTCTATTACTACTGCTTCCTTTACGCCATAATAGCTAAGAAGCCTGCTCTCGATTTCTCCAAGCTCTATTCTAAAGCCTCGTATCTTTACCTGGTAGTCAAGTCTTCCCAAAAACTCTATGTTTCCATCAGGCAGCCAGCGCGCAAGGTCACCGGTGCGATACATCCTCTCCCCTTCTCTAAATGGGTTGTCCACAAACTTCTCTGCTGTAAGCTCAGGTTTATTGAGGTAGCCTCTTGCAAGACTCTTCCCGCTTATGCAAAGCTCTCCGGGTGCTCCTATAGGCTGCAGACTGTTGTGCTTGTCTACGATATATATCTTGATATTTCCGTTAGGCTTTCCAATAGGGATATTGTCATATTCTCCATCAACCTCGAAGCAGGTTGCGGCTACTGTATTTTCTGTAGGTCCGTAGTTATTAACCAGCTTGTAGCCTCTTTTCTCAAAATACTTCAGCTTATCTCCTCCTGTTTGAAGCACCTTTAAGCTTTTGTTATCAAGCCTCATAAACTGCTCGCATATCTGAGTGGGCAAGAAGCCTATACTTATTTGGTTTTCCTCGAAAAACCTATTTAGCTTTATTGTATCCAGCTTTATTTCTTCAGGTACTATGTATAGCGCAGCTCCAGAAGTAAGGTAAGGGAATATCTCCCAAACCGATGCATCAAAGCTGAAGCCTGCATACTTGGTAGCTCTATCCTTCTCCGTTACCTCATAGTACTCCTTATCCCATTCACAAAGGTTAACCAGCGCTCTATGCTCAACCATTACCCCTTTTGGCTTGCCTGTAGAACCGGAGGTATATATTATATATGCAAGGTCAGCAGGCTGCGCCTTTGGAGCTAGATTTGAGCTTTCTCCTAAGTAAATTGCAGCTTCATTAATAGCCAGTAACATACCTTCAAAATCAAGCTTTGAAAGCAGGTTCTTCTGAGTCAGCACAACCTCAGCTCGGCTGTCAGTTAACATGTACTCGATTCTATCAACCGGATAAGCTGTATCAATAGGCAGGTAAGCAGCCCCAGCCTTAAGAATCGCCATAATTCCAACCAGCATTTCCAAAGAGGGCTCTACCATAATACCTACTATATTTCCGGCTTCAATGCCCATTTTTATAAGCTCTCTAGCAAGTTGATTAGCTCTGTCGTTTAGCTGCCTGTATGTTAGCCTGTTGCCTTGGGATACCACAGCTATATTATTTGGAGCCTTTTCAACCTGTTCTTCAAACTGCTGACATATAGTTTTATCGTATTGGTACGCCTTATAGGTATTATTAAAGTCTTCCAGAAGCTTATACTTCTCCTCTGTAGAAAGCAGATCAATATCACATATTCTTGTGTCTAAGCTCATTGATATATCGCATAATACATTTTTCAAATGTTCAGTGAGTCTTTCTATGCTTTCTCTTTTAAACAGACTTGTGCAGTACTCCACTGCCATCTGTATGCTATTGTCTGCCTCTTCAACTATTACAGTCATATCAAATTTAGCTATTCCGCTTTCAAAGTCATAGGGCTTTATGCTTATGCCATCAAGCTTTGTATCCCCCTTATCCATGTTTTGGATAATAAGCATTACGTCAAACAATGGGTTTCTGCTCATATTTCTTGGCACATTCAGCTTTTCCACAAGCTCTTCAAACTGGTAATCCTGATTTTCAAAGGCTCTTAGGGCATTCTCCTTTACCTCAGCCAAAAATTCTCTTATGGTTTTTTTGCCCTCTGGCTTGTTTCTCATTGCCAGAGTATTTACGAACATTCCCATTATGCTT
>CALJSV010000036.1 GCA_937976095.1 uncultured Clostridia bacterium
ATTCTGTATACTACGTTATCAAGTCTAAGTTCAAGAAGTCTTAGCAGGTTTTCACCTGTAACTCCTCTTAGTCTTTCAGCTTCTTCAAAGTACCCTCTGAATTGGCCTTCAAGTATACCGTATATTCTTCTAACTTTTTGCTTTTCTCTTAATTGAACACCGTATCCGGATAATCTCTTTTTACTTTGTCCATGCTGACCTGGTGCATAAGCTCTTCTGCTTATAGCACATTTATCAGTATAGCAGCGATCTCCTTTTAGATAGAGCTTTGAGCCTTCTCTTCTGCACAGTCTGCACACTGCTCCTGTATATCTTGCCATTAATTACACCTCCTGTTCAAACTATACTCTTCTACGCTTTGGTGGTCTGCAACCGTTGTGTGGTATAGGAGTTACGTCCTTTATCAAGCTAACCTCAAGACCAGCTGCCTGCAGTGATCTTATTGCTGCTTCTCTGCCTGATCCAGGCCCCTTAACATATACTTCTACTGATTTTAAACCATGCTCCATTGCTGCCTTAGCTGCAGTTTCTGCTGCACTTTGAGCTGCATAAGGAGTACTCTTTCTTGAGCCTCTAAAACCTAAAGCACCTGCACTTGACCATGACAATGCATTGCCATGAGTATCTGTCAATGTTACAAGTGTATTGTTAAATGTTGATTGAATATGCGCTGCACCTTTTTCAACATTCTTTCTCTCTCTTCTTTTTCTGGTTCTCTTAGCCTTTGGCTTCGCTACCATTCAAGCTAACCTCCTTCTTCTAAGCTTATTTGCTTCTTCTTACTCCAACTGTTCTAGCTGGACCTTTTCTTGTCCTAGCGTTAGTCTTAGTTCTTTGGCCTCTTACAGGAAGTCCTTTTCTGTGACGAAGACCTCTATAACATCCAATTTCAATAAGTCTCTTTATGTTTAACGCTATATCTCTCTTCAAGTCACCTTCAACTCTGTATGTTCTGTCAATAATCTCTCTAAGCTTACTAACTTCAGCCTCAGTAAGATCCTTAACTCTTGTATCAGGGTTGATTCCAGCTTCAGCTAATATTTTGCTTGAAGTTGGTCTTCCTATTCCAAATATATATGTGAGTCCTATTTCTACTCTCTTATCTCTAGGTAAGTCAACACCGGCAATTCTCGCCATTCGATTGTACACCTCCAA
The DNA here is from genome assembly GCA_937976095.1 of uncultured Clostridia bacterium. Taxonomy (GTDB): domain Bacteria; phylum Bacillota; class Clostridia; order Lutisporales; family Lutisporaceae; genus CALGKJ01. Next base: position 1,156 of record CALJSV010000036.1, read on the forward strand.
TTTGGTATATTAAATATATTTGTAAATGTCCAGAGATCTCTAAAAGCTTGCGAAATGTATCGCAAGATCAGAGCAGCCGCTTCCTCTGCGACGATTTAGCCTTGTTTTTGTTTGTGCTTCGGATTTTCGCAGATAACCATTACTCTGCCATGTCTCTTTATTATTTTGCACTTTTCGCAAATCGGCTTTACTGATGGTCTAACTTTCATTTTAAACCCTCCTGTTTATTTACCTCTCCATGTAATTCGACCTCTGGTCAAATCGTATGGAGACAACTCTATTGTTACTTTATCACCGGGAAGGATTCGAATAAAATTCATTCTTAGCTTTCCGGAGATATGCGCTAATATTCTGTGACCGTTTTCTAACTCTACCAGAAACATTGCATTTGGTAAAGCTTCGACAACCTTGCCTTCTACTTCAATTACGTCCTGCTTAGACATAAGGTAATCAAACCTCCTGTTCTCGATATCTGTTTATAGATTTTATAAAGCTCCTAATTTCACTGTTTGTAACCTTTGTGCCTGATTCAAGCTTATCATTTAATTCATCTGATATATAATTAAGCTTCTGAATATGCTTGATCTTTTTCTTTTTTGGCTTCTCTACCGTTCTTAAGTACCCATCAGAAATATTTACATACTGGTCGTTTATTATACATACAACAACGAATTTTTTATTTATATCATGTCCAGCTGTAGACACTACTAACTGTCCTAAGCTTATGTTACTCATTATTTCACCCATCGTCATACTACAGTAAAGTCAAGATTTCAGGAGTACTTCCAGTCACGGCAATGGTATTTTCGTAGTGAGCTGACAGCTTGCCGTCCGCTGTCACTACTGTCCATCCATCAGGTAGCACCTTCACAGCATATCTTCCCTGATTAACCATCGGCTCTATAGCTAAAGTCATACCAGATACGAGTCTAGGTCCTTTTCCTTTTGGGCCGTAATTAGGAATCTGAGGCTCTTCATGCATCTGAGTTCCTATGCCATGCCCAACCAGATCTCTTACTACAGAGAAACCATTAGACTCAACATGCTGCTGAATAGCATAAGATATATCGGATAATCTATTGCCCTCGACAGCATACTCAAGTCCCTTGAAGAAGCTTTCTTCCGTAACCATAATAAGCTTCCCTGCAATATCACTGATATCACCAATGCCATAGGTCCGAGCAGCATCGCCATAATAGCCTTTGTAAATTGCACCAATATCGATTCCTATGATGTCTCCTTCTTTGAGTATTATAGGTCCCGGTATACCATGTACAACCTGTTCATTGACTGAGGCGCATATACTGGCAGGAAAACCTTCATATCCTTTAAATGCAGGTATTGCACTGCACTTTCGTATATATTCTTCTGCTATAGTATCGAGTTCCTTTGTAGTTATTCCGGGTTTAATTACCTCTTTTAGCCTTAGATGCGTTTCTGCAACTATATTGCCGGCAGCACGCATCATTTCAAGCTCTCTTGCAGACTTAATGCTAATCATCGAACCTTCTCCAATGTACTGCATATATTATTAAACACAATTTCTGCATCTTGCTCACCATTTACTGTTACTAGAATACCTTTACCCTTGTAGTAGTCTATAAGAGGCTGTGTCTCGTTCTTATATACCTGCAGTCTGTTTATTACAGTTGCAAGCTTATCGTCATCACGAGTAATCAGCTGACCGTGACACTTGTCGCATATATCTTCTTCTTGGGGCTTGTTAAACACTAGGTTATAATTGGCCCCGCATTTGCTGCAAACCCTGCGTCCGGTCATTCTGCTGGCTATTACATCGTCGTTTACTTCCAGATTTACTACAGCTGTAAGGTTTTTCCCAGCTCTTTTGAGTTCTTCGCCAAGAGCCTCAGCCTGAATGAGAGTTCTTGGAAAACCGTCTAGTAAAAAGCCGTTCTGACAGTCTGATTCCAAGAATCTATCTCCAATCATACCCAGGGTAAGGTCGTCTGGAACAAGGAGTCCCATATCAATGTATTTCTTAGCTTCTATTCCAAGTTCGTTACCACTTTTTATGTTTTTTCGGAACATATCCCCAGTAGAAATATGGGGGATGGCATATTTACTTATAATCATAGATGCTTGCGTACCCTTACCGGATCCTGGTGAACCCAACAGTATAATCCTCATTCTAACTCTCCATTCTAATTACAAAGACTATAAAGTAACTAAAATCTTTACTTCAGGAATCCTTGGTAGTTCCTCATAATCATCTGCGCTTCAACTTGCTTTATAAAGTCCATAGCAACACCAACAACGATTAGAAGTGAAGTGCTTCCAAAATACATTTTTATGCTTGTAAAGTTCATGAGGATCATTGGAATTATTGCTATAACAGCAAGGAATAGTGCTCCGACCAAAGTTATCCTGTTCAAAGACCTCTGTATAAAGTCTGATGTTGGCTTACCAGGTCTGATACCAGGTATAAAGCCTCCATATTTCTTAATGTTGCCTGCTACTTCAACCGGATTAAAGGTTACTGTTGTATAGAAGTATGTAAAAGCAACTATAAGAACTGCATATAACATTGAATGGCCCCATGTGCCCCAATCAAAATATCTTGTAAGGAACTTATGCATCCCGCTGTCCGGGAAGAAGGCAGCTATTTGGATAGGGAACTGAGTAATAGACATTGCGAATATTACAGGTATTACCCCAGCCTGATTAACCTTTAGAGGAATATGTGAGCTTTGGCCCCCATACATCTTTCTTCCAACTACTCTTTTTGCATATTGTACCGGTATTCTTCTCTGACCCTCCTGAATAAATACAACTGCTGCAATAATCAGGATCGCGAAAACTCCAAACAGGATTATTTCTATTATTCCAGTTGTTCCAACCTTGTATAGATTATAAAGTGTTTGCAATCCGCTTGGGAGTCTTGATACTATACCAGCAAATATCAGTAAGGATATACCGTTACCGATACCTCTTTCATTTATTAATTCTCCTAGCCACATCAGGAATGCAGTACCTGCTGTAAGTACTATTGCTACTAGTAATATTGAAGTAATACCTGAGTCAAACATATAATGTCTCAATCCATAGCCTAAAGCTAGAGCTTGAACAAGTGCAAGTATTACTGTTGCATATCTGATGTACTGAGCCAGTTTCTTTCTGCCTTCTTCGCCTTCCTTTGAAAGTGCTTCAAGGCTTGGTATAGCGATTGTTAGTAGCTGCATTATAATAGAGGCGTTGATATATGGTGTTATGTTCATCGCAAATATTGAGAAATTACTAAATGCTCCCCCCGATATTGTGTCAAAAAAGCCAAGCAAGCTATTGTTACCGACCATAGTTGCAAGCTTTGCTACATCCATACCTGGTACTGTTATGATGATACCAAATCTGAATATTAAAAGCATACCAAGAGTAAATAACATCTTATTTCTTAAATCAGGAATTTTCCAAGCATTTCTTAGAGTGTTTAACACCTATATCACCTCTACCTTTCCTCCTGCTGCTGCTATTTTTTCAGCTGCTGTTTTGCTGAACTTATGTGCTTGAACAGTAAGGTTCTTTGTTATGTCGCCAGTGCCAAGTATCTTTACTCCACTTAGCATAGCCTTTACAAGTCCTACTTCCTTTAATACTTCAGGAGTAACTACTGTTCCTGCCTCAAATCTTTCAAGATCGTGTAGATTAACTACAGCGTATTCTTTTCTGAATATATTAGTAAAACCTACCTTAGGTAGTCTTCTATAAAGTGGCATCTGACCGCCTTCAAAGCCTAATCTTACTCCACCGCCTGAACGAGCGTTCTGGCCTTTTTCTCCTTTACCTGCTGACTTACCTTGTCCTGACGCTGTACCTCTACCAATTCTCTTTTTGGTCTTATTGGTACCTTCAGCAGGTTTCAGTTCGTGTAACTTCATCTTTACACCTCCTTAATAATGTTCTAGACTATACTTCTTTCACTTCTATCAAGTGTATAACTTTTTCAATCATACCTCTTATTTGAGGTGTATCGTTGTGAGTAACCTCACTATTTATTCTCTTTAAACCTAGGGCTTTTACTGTATCTATCTGGTCTTTCTTTCTTCCGATTGTGCTCTTAACCAGTTTAACACTTAACTTAGCCAATGCTGCTCCCTCCTAACCCAATATCTCTTCTACTGTTTTGCCTCTGAGTCTTGCAACATCTTCAGCTGTCTTTAAGTTGTTAAGTCCTTCGATTGTAGCATTAACCATATTTCTTGGGTTATTGGATCTTAATGACTTAGTTGTGATGTCTTTAATACCTGCTAGCTCTAGTACCGCACGAGTTGGACCTCCAGCTATAACTCCAGTACCTTCTGGTGCTGGCATTAGCATAACTGTACCTGCGCCTGAAGTTCCGATTATCTTATGAGGTATAGTTGTTCCAACTATTGGAACCTTAATAAGGTTCTTCTTAGCGTCTTCTATAGCTTTTCTAACTGCCTCAGGTATTTCAACTGACTTACCCTTGCCAACTCCAACATACCCGTTCATATCGCCAACAACTACTATTGCACTAAATCTGAAGGTTCTACCACCTTTAACAACTTTAGCGACTCTGTTTATTGCAACGACCTTTTCTTTAAGGTCTAGCTTACTTGCATCAATTAGCTGCATTTATTTCCCTCCCTTGTACTAGAATTCTAATCCTGCTTCTCTAGCTGCGTCTGCAAGTTCTTTTATTCTTCCGTGATATAAATATCCGCCTCTATCGAAAACTACCTGTGTTATTCCTGCTTCAACCGCTCTTTTAGCAACTAAAGTACCTACTGCCTTAGCAGATTCTTTGTTTCCGCCATGGTTTATTTGATCCTTCAGTTCTTTATCTAAAGTTGAGGCTGATACTAAAGTAACACCTTTTACATCATCAATAACCTGAGCATATATGTTGTTTGCACTTCTAAATATGTTCAGTCTTGGTCTTGCAGTAGTACCTTCGATCTTTTTACGCATTCTCAAATGTCTCTTCTGTCTAGACGAATTTTTACTTGCTTTAGTTATCACCCTATTCACCCCTTTTCTTATTATTACTTACCAGTCTTGCCTTCCTTACGTCTGATTACCTCATCGCTGTACTTGATACCCTTGCCTAGATATGGCTCTGGTTTTCTCACAGCTCTGATTACAGCAGCATGTTGGCCAACCTTTTCCTTATCAGCGCCTTTAACAAGTATCTTGTTTGGTGCAGGTACTTCAGTTGTAACACCATCTGGATCTACCATTTCTACAGGGTGTGAATAACCCATAGTTAATACTAGCTTGTTGCCTTGCTTTTGTGCTCTGTAACCAACACCGTTTATGTCAAGAGCTCTTTCAAAGCCCTTTGAAACACCTTCAACCATGTTGTTAACAAGAGCTCTTGTAAGACCATGTAACGCTCTGTGCATTTTTTGGTCTGATGGTCTTGTTACTAGTATCATTCCATCTTCTATCGCAATATTTATATCGTGATGCATTTGCTTAGTTAATTCACCCTTAGGTCCTTTAACTGAAACAAGGTTATCACTATCTATTTTTACATCTACGCCTTGAGGAATTGCCACCGGCATTTTTCCTATTCTTGACATCTGTGCACCTCCTGTTCTTCCTGGATTCTACCAAATATAGCAGAGAACCTCTCCGCCTACACCTTGCGTTCTTGCTGTCTTATCTGTCATTATACCCTGTGATGTTGATATTATAGCCATTCCTAGTCCGCCAAGAACCTTTGGTATTTGCTCTTTTCTAGCATATACTCTTAATCCAGGCTTACTAATTCTCTTTAAGCCAGTAATAACTTTTTGCTTGTTAGTACCGTACTTAAGGCTTATTCTAATTATGCCTTGCTTACCGTCATCTATCATGTCAAAAGACTTTATATAACCTTCGTTCAATAGGATTTTAGCTATAGCCTTCTTCATATTTGATGATGGAACATCAACAACTTCGTGCTTAACGGTGTTTGCATTTCTTATACGCGTTAGCATATCAGCAATTGGATCACTTGTAACCATTAAACTTAAACCTCCCTTATACGTAGTTTGAGTCTAAAACTTAAACTCGTCTTATTGTGTATATTAAACTCTCGTGATATTTATCTTACCAGCTAGCTTTCTTAACTCCGGGTATTTGTCCCTTATATGCTAATTCTCTGAAGCATATACGGCAGATACCAAACTTTCTTAAATATGCATGTGGTCTTCCACACAATCTGCATCTATTGTACGCTCTAGTAGAAAATTTCGGAGTCTTCTGCTGCTTTAGAACCATTGCCTTCTTAGCCACTATTTTCCCTCCATTCTACTGGTTTGCGTAAGGCATACCAAGAAGTCTGAGGAGTTCTCTTGCTTCTTCGTCTGTCTTAGCAGTTGTTACAAATATTATATCCATTCCTCTGATCTTGTCTACCTTATCGTATTCAATTTCAGGGAATATTAAATGTTCTTTTATACCTAGTGCGTAATTTCCTCTGCCATCAAATGCTTTGGAGGATACGCCTCTAAAGTCTCTTACTCTTGGGAGAGCAACGTTTAATAGTTTATCTGCAAACTCATACATTCTCTCTCCACGAAGTGTAACCTTAGCACCAATTGACATTCCTTGTCTAACCTTGAAGGCAGCAACTGATTTTCTAGCCTTTGTTACTATTGGCTTTTGACCTGCTATTATTCCCAGATCCGCTACTGCTGCTTCCATTGACTTTGGATTATCCTTTGTATCTCCCATGCCCATGTTGATAACTATCTTCTCAAGCTTTGGGATTTGCATTGTACTTTTATATTGAAACTTCTGCATCATAGCAGGAGCTACTTCATTTTTGTACTTTTCTTTAAGTCTGTTCAACCTGTTTACCTCCCTTCAGAGCTCTATTTATCAAATATTTCTCCGCAATCCCTGCAGTATCTTACCTTTGACTTATCATCAAGTAATCTGTTACCAATTCTAACGCCCTTCTTGCACTTATCGCACCAGAGCATAACCTTTGAACTGAATATTGCTGACTCTTGATGAATTATACCGCCTTGTTGAACTGTCTTTGAAGGCTTCTTGTGCTTTGTACTTACATTGACTCCTTCAACTATGACTTTCTGATCTTTAGGCATTGCTATAAGAACTTTACCCTTCTTGCCTTTTTCCTTGCCGTTTATTACAACGACTGTATCGCCCTTTTTAACATGTAGTTTTTTAGCTTCCACGCTTGCCACCTCCTATTAAAGAACTTCAGGAGCGAGGGATAGTATTTTCATATACTCTTTATCTCTTAGTTCTCTCGCCACAGGACCGAATATACGGGTTCCCTTTGGTTGTTTGTCATCTTTTATTATAACCGCTGCATTATCATCAAACTTGATGTAGCTTCCGTCTGGTCTTCTTAAGCCTTTAACGCTTCTTACTACCACAGCCTTTACTACATCACCCTTTTTAACAACTCCACCAGGTGTTGCATCTTTAACGGAACATATTATTATATCGCCTATATTCGCATATCTTCTACTTGAACCACCTAAAACACGGATACAAAGTAGCTCTTTTGCGCCAGAATTGTCTGCCACACTAAGACGTGTTTCTTGCTGTATCATTTAAAAACCCTCCTTTCGGAAATTACTTTGCTCTTTCAACTACTTCAACAAGTCTCCATCTCTTATCCTTGCTGAGTGGTCTTGTTTCCATTATTTTAACTCTGTCACCTATGTTGCAATCGTTATTTTCATCGTGTGCCTTAAACTTTGTAGTTCTCTTTATTGATTTCTTGTAAAGAGGGTGTCTTACTAAAGTTTCTATAGCTACAACGATTGTCTTATCCATTTTATCACTAACTACTGTACCTATTTTTGTTTTTCTATTTGCTCTTTCAAGTGTCATTACTAAACCTCCTCCTATTTCGCCTCAATAGCTTTGAGTTCTCTTTCTCTAAGGATGGTTTTGATTCTTGCTATAGACTTTTTAACATCTCTAACCTTAATCGGATTTTCCAGCTGGCCTGTTGCCATTTGAAATCTTAGGTTGAAAAGCTCGCTCTTAAGTTCAACAAGCTTTTGCTCTAATTCAATTACTGATAAATCACGAATCTTATTAGCCTTCATTTACTTCACCAACCATTTCCTCAGTTTCTTGGCGAGTTACGAATTTGCACTTAACAGGAAGCTTATGCATAGCAAGTCTCATTGCCTCTCTTGCAACTTCCTCTGACACCCCCGCAACTTCGAACAATACTCTCCCTGGTTTAACAACAGCTACCCAGTATTCTGGTGAACCCTTACCGGAACCCATACGAGTTTCAGCTGGCTTCTCTGTAACTGGTTTGTCAGGGAATATCTTAATCCAAAACTTACCGCCTCTTTTTGTATATCTTGTCATTGCCTGTCTAGCTGCTTCAATTTGATTGCTTGTTATCCACGCAGGTTCTAATGCTTGTATACCGAATTCGCCGTATGCTATAACATTTCCTCTTGTAGCCTTACCCCTCATGTTGCCTCTCATCTGTCTACGACGCTTTACTCTTTTTGGCATTAACATTATTCTTCTCCTCCTTCCATCACAGCTGCCTTTTCCTGTGTCTTAACACGGTTTTTGGCTTCAGGAAGAACCTCTCCTTTGTATATCCAGACTTTAACACCAATCTTACCATATGTTGTATTCGCTTCTGCAAAACCGTAATCAATGTCTGCTCTCAAAGTGTGTAGAGGAATTGTCCCTTCACGATACCACTCGCTTCTAGCGATTTCTGCGCCGCCCAATCTACCAGAGCACATTGACTTAATACCCTTAGCTCCGCTTCTCATTGTTCTTTGCATAGTTGATTTCATAGCTCTTCTGAAAGATATTCTCTTTTCAAGTTGAGCTGCAATATTTTCAGCAACTAGCTGTGCGTTTGTTTCTGGTACCTTCACTTCTGTGATATTTACATTTACACTCTTATTGTTAGTAAGCTTTTCAAGAGTTTTTCTAATGGCATCTATACCTGACCCACCTTTACCAATTACCATACCTGGCTTAGATGTGAATATATTTACCTTTACCTTGTTAGCAGTTCTTTCTATTTCAATCTTAGCAATACCTGCTGTATATAACTGAGCTTTTAAGTATTCTCTAATCTTGTAATCTTCAACTAGGAAATCAGCGAAATTCTTGTCGTTAGCATACCACTTGGTATCCCAATCCTTTATGATGCCGACCCTGAGTCCATGTGGATTAACCTTTTGGCCCACTAATACTCCCTCCTCTTCTTCTATTTTTCTTTTACTACCAATGTTATATGACATGTTCTCTTCAGTATTCTAACACCTCTACCCATTGCTCTTGCCATGAATCTCTTAAGCGTAGGTCCTTGAGTTGCATATACTTCAGAAATATATAGCTTTTCAACATCCATGTTGTTATTGTTTTCAGCGTTTGCCACTGCTGATTTTAGAAGCTTCTCTAAAATCGGGGAAGCAGCTTTTGGTGTATGCTTTAGTATTGCAAAAGCTTCTCCAATTTTCTTACCTCTTATAAGTTGATTAACTATATCAACCTTTCTTGAGGACATTCTTACATATTTTACATGTGCTCTTGCTTCCACAGGATGTACCTCCTTCCGTAATCTATCCTAATCATGATTTTGTTGATATTACTTGAGAGAAGTTGATCTCTCTGTATGTCCACCATGGCCTCTGTATGTTCTAGTTGGTGCAAACTCACCAAGCTTATGACCAACCATATCCTCTGTAACATATACAGGTACATGCTTTCTACCGTCATAAACAGCCACAGTGTGCCCTACGAACTCCGGAAATATAGTTGAGCTTCTTGACCATGTCTTAAGAACAACCTTCTTACCGGACTTGTTCATATCTACTATTCTAGCTAAAAGCTTCTCATCTACAAAAGGTCCTTTTTTAGTTGAACGGCTCATCTAATAAATGCCTCCTTCCTACAATTCGGCTTCTAGCTTCTAGCTACCAGCTTCTAGTTTAGGCAAGCGCTTCGCAGCCATTGCTTAAACCAGCAGCCAGCAGCCAGCAGCCAGCAGCTCATTTCTACTTTTCATTTCTTCTCTTAACAATAAACTTTGTTGAAGCTTTCTTGTTGTTTCTTGTCTTGTAGCCAAGAGTTGGTTTACCCCAAGGAGTAACTGGTCCTGGTCTACCTATTGGTGATCTACCTTCACCACCGCCATGTGGGTGATCTACAGGGTTCATTACGGAACCTCTAACTGTAGGTCTCCAGCCCATGTGTCTCTTTCTTCCGGCGCTTCCTATTCTTATGTTTTCATGCTCTAAGTTTCCTACCTGGCCTATAGTAGCCTTGCACTCAACTCTGATCATTCTAACTTCACCTGAAGGAAGTCTAACCTGTGCATAATCGCCTTCTTTAGCCATCAGCTGTGCTGAATTGCCTGCTGATCTAACTAATTGAGCGCCTTTTCCTGCTTTTAGTTCAATGTTATGTATGATTGAACCAACAGGTATATTCTTTAGAGGGATTGCATTTCCTACCTTTATGTCAGCGCTGCTTGAGGATATAACTGAATCTCCAACTTTTAAACCATGAGGAGCTATTATATATCTCTTTTCACCATCCGCATAAGTTAGAAGTGCTATATTTGCTGATCTATTTGGATCATATTCTATAGCTGTTACCTTCGCAGGAACATCCGTCTTATCTCTCTTGAAGTCGATTATTCTGTATTTTCTCTTATGCCCGCCGCCTTGATGTCTAACTGTTATCTTTCCGTAGTTATTTCTTCCAGCTTTGCTCTTTATTATTTCAACCAGGGACTTTTCCGGTTCAGTCTTTGTTATTTCTTCAAAGGTTGAAACTGTCATGAAACGTCTAGCTGGAGAAGTTGGGTTATATTTTTTTATAGCCATTTTTTCTCCTCCTTTTCCTTAAGGTAGCTTCATGGATTTCGCCTAGCATTATAGACCTTCGAAGAATTCGATGCCCTTGCTATCTGGCTTTAACATAACTATTGCTTTTTTGTAACTTGATCTTCTTCCTTCATACTTGCCCATTCTCTTCATCTTTCCGAGAACTCTTATTGTGTTGACTTTGTCAACCTTAACCTTGAATATTTGCTCTACAGCATTTTTTATCTCAGTTTTGTTGGCATTTACATCAACTATGAAGGTGTATTTCTTGTTGGCCATTTCGCTCATGCTTTTTTCTGTTATAACAGGTCTTCTTACTATATCATAAGCATTCATTATACATACACCTCCTCAATTTTTTGAACCGCTTCCTTTGTAAGAATGAACTTATCGCAGTTCAGTATGTCATATACGTTAAGTGTATTTACCAGTGAAGTCTTAACTCCTTCAATGTTTCTAGCTGACTTTTCAACGTTTTCGTTCTTCTCAGCAAGAACTATCAGAGTCTTTGAATCAACCTTAAGGTTGTTCAGCATGCTCACCACTTGCTTTGTCTTTGGTGCATCAAAATTTAACTCATCTATAACAATTATTTCATTATCAAGCACCTTTGAGCTTAAAGCTGACTTCATTGCAAGTCTCTTTATCTTCTTTGGCACTGTGTATCTGTAGGATCTTGGCTTTGGTGCGAATACGATACCTCCATGTGTCCATTGAGGTGATCTTATACTACCATGTCTCGCACGGCCAGTTCCTTTTTGTCTCCAAGGCTTTATACCGCCGCCTCTTACTTCTGCTCTTGTTAAAGCTGATTGAGTACCTTGTCTTCTATTTGCTAATAGCATTTTTACTACCTGATGCATAGCTTCTACATTAACGCCAGCACCAAAAGTATTTTCGCTTAACTCGATTTCTCCAACTTGATTTCCGCTTATATTGTAAAGCGCTACTTTAGGCATAACACTTCCTCCTTTCCATCCCGTTATTAAGCTTTCACTGAATCTTTAATCATTACCAGTGATCCTCTAATTCCAGGAACTCCACCTTTTACAAGTAAAATGTTCTTGTCTGGATCAACCTTTACAACTTCAAGATTCAATACTGTTGTGTTTTCTGCTCCCATGTGTCCTGGCAGCTTCTTGCCCTTAAATGTTCTTGATGGGTCTGATGATGCTCCCATTGAACCAGATGATCTGTGGTATTTTGAACCGTGAGTCATAGGTCCTCTGTGGAAGTTGTGTCTCTTGATGCCTCCCGCAAAGCCTTTACCCTTTGATACACCACTTATGTCAACTCTTTCGCCTACTTCGAATATGTCAGCTCTGAATTCCTGACCTACTTCGTAGCTTGCAGCATCTTCAATTCTTAACTCTCTTAGATATCTCTTTGTAGCAACCTTCGCCTTAGCAAAGTGTCCCTTTAAAGGCTTTATTACCTTTCTTTCAGCTATATCTGAAAATCCAACTTGTATTGATGCATAACCGTCGTTCTCAACTGTTTTCTTTTGAATAACAACGTTTGGACCTGCTTCAATAACCGTAACCGGTACAGCCTTGCCTGCAGCATCAAATACTTGTGTCATTCCTACTTTTTTACCAAGTATTGCTTTTTTCATTGTTCCACCTCCGTAATTTACAGCGGACCGGCTTAGCGGTCAATCCGCTTTGCAGATATTCTGCATCCCGGTCATACTAAATCGACTTCCGCTTTCGCGAGCCTATTCCAATTTAAGTTTCTTAGAAACTTTAAAACTCTTATAACTTTATTTCGATATCAACACCAGCTGGCAGGTCAAGTCTCATCAAAGCATCAACTGTCTTTGGTGTTGGGCTTAATATGTCTATCAGTCTCTTGTGTGTTCTCATCTCGAACTGCTCTCTTGAGTCCTTGTACTTGTGAACCGCTCTAAGGATCGTTATTATCTCCTTATCAGTTGGTAGTGGCACCGGACCAGATACCTTCGCACCTGTTCTTTTAGCAGTCTCAACTATTTTTTCTGCTGACTGATCGATCAAGTTGTGATCAAACGCTTTAAGTCTGATTCTGATTTTTTGCTTTGCCATTTTTGTTTCCCTCCTTTTCATCGCACGCTTTGTTTGCCTTACGTACAACCGCTAACTGCTGCACACTCACCCGGGTGTATTCTAATTTTATTTATCGCGTACCGTTAAGTACGCAACACCCAAGATTTACACAGCCAGTAGAGTCGCCCGATTCATGAACGGACAATACTCAGTGAGAATTCCCCAGATTTCATCTCGCCTGGGTCACACAGGTAGAACCAGGTTAGCTGGTATCTGCAACCTCCCACGTCATCGCTCGCTGCGCTGCGAAATTATTTTCGCAGCCTTATATATTTTATAATATATTTGGACATATTACAAGGGTTTTTCATTAAAAAATGTGAAGTTTTTGTGATTTTTTTAAAATATTTATCATATATTATTTAATGGCAATAAATATCCCAAAGGACTAGAGAAAATCTCTAGTCCTTTGAGGATATTTGGGTCTCTGGTCACTGGTCTCTAGTCCCTGGACTCGGGCTGGACTTCGTAGCCTTACCCGAATACCAGCGACCAGCGACTAGTGACTAGCGACCGTTGAATAATTCAGCTCGCTGAATTATTCAACTATTGACGCAACCGCTCCTGCTCCAACTGTTCTTCCGCCTTCTCTGATAGCGAATCTTAAGCCTTCTTCGATAGCGATTGGTGTTATTAGCTTTATTGTCATTTCTATGTTATCCCCAGGCATGCACATTTCTGCGCCTTCTGGAAGATCGATTATTCCTGTAACGTCTGTTGTTCTGAAGTAGAACTGTGGTCTGTATCCCTTAAAGAATGGTGTATGTCTTCCACCTTCTTCTTTTGTTAGTACGTATACTTGAGCTTTGTAGTGTGTGTGTGGCTTTATTGATCCTGGCTTAGCAAGTACTTGACCTCTTTCGATGTCTGTTCTTTGTACGCCTCTTAATAATGCTCCGATGTTGTCTCCAGCTTGCGCTTGGTCAAGAAGCTTTCTGAACATTTCTACGCCTGTTACAACTGTTGATCTTGTCGCTTCGTTTAAGCCAACGATTTCTACTACGTCTTGTACCTTAACTACGCCTCTTTCTACTCTTCCTGTTGCAACTGTTCCTCTTCCTGTGATGGAGAACACGTCTTCTACAGGCATTAAGAATGGCTTTTCAGTTTGTCTTTCTGGTGTTGGGATATAGCTGTCTACTGCATCCATAAGATTCAGTATTCCTTTGCACCATTGGCAGTCGTCGCTTCCGCATCCGCACTCAAGTGCTTTTAATGCTGATCCACCTATTATTGGTGTGTCATCTCCTGGGAATTCATACATTGAAAGAAGCTCTCTAACTTCCATTTCAACTAGCTCAACTAGCTCTGCATCATCTACCATGTCAACCTTGTTTAGGAATACCACGATGTATGGTACGCCAACCTGACGTGAAAGAAGTATGTGCTCTCTAGTTTGTGGCATAGGGCCATCAGCTGCTGAGCAAACAAGGATAGCTCCGTCCATTTGCGCTGCGCCTGTGATCATGTTCTTTACATAGTCAGCGTGACCTGGGCAGTCAACGTGAGCGTAGTGTCTGTTCTTTGTTTCGTACTCAACGTGTGCTGTGTTGATTGTGATTCCTCTTTCCTTCTCTTCTGGTGCCTTGTCTATTTCGTCATACTTTGTAGCAACTGCTCCACCAAACTTTGATAGTACTGTTGTGATAGCTGCTGTAAGAGTTGTCTTACCATGGTCAACGTGTCCTATTGTTCCTATATTCACGTGAGGTTTGTTTCTTTCGAATTTTGCCTTTGCCATTATTTATTCTTCCTCCTTAAGTTTTCTTATTTTTATGATACATCCTTAAAGTCGTTGCCCGTAAACAACTATCTTAAAGAATATACCTAATTATTCTTTGTTTATTTTGCTTTACTAATAAACTCTGCCGTGTGTATCATAGTAGGCTTCCGAAAAAACCTTGTTGGGATTATGTAAATGGAGCTCACGAGCGGGATTGAACCGCCGAACCTCTTCCTTACCAAGGAAGTGCTCTACCTACTGAGCTACGTGAGCTAATTAAATACTTCGTATTTATTTTCGGAGTTTTTGTTCTAATTATTTAAAAAGCAGTAACAAACACATCCACGTTTATATACAAAGCAGTTGTTACTAAATGGTGGGGAATGGTGGATTCGAACCACCGAAAGCGTTGCTAACAGATTTACAGTCTGCCCCCTTTGGCCACTCGGGAAATTCCCCATGTTTAATGAACTCAAAAAAGTTCGCCATACTATTATGGTATTATAAAGCTATAGCTATACTTTGTCAATATACATTTTTTTGTATAAACAGCTTAAAGAGCATGCTAATGAAGCACATCCTTATCATAACTCATCCCGCTCCTTAAAGCGGGATGATAGGAATCATCTATATCTTATTATATATCCTTTATTTCTAAGTACTTTTCCAGCTTTCTCTTGACTCTTTGCAGTGCATTATCGATAGACTTAACATGCCTGTCCAAATCACAGGCAATCTCCTGATAGGATTTGCCCTGGAGATATGACATCAATACCTCTAGCTCTAAATCGCTTAATATCTCACCAATTTTACTCTCGATGGATAGAAGCTCTTCTCTATTGATTATTAGCTCCTCTGGATCTGTTATCTTAGCTGCAGTCAATATATCAAGTAAGGTTCTATCAGATTCTTCGTCATAAATCGGCTTGTTTAGAGATACATATGAATTAAGCGGTATATGCTTTTGTCTTGTAGCTGTCTTTATAGCTGTAATTATCTGTCTTGTTATGCACAGCTCTGCAAATGCTCTGAAGGATGAGAGCTTGTCATTTCGAAAATCTCTTATAGCTTTATATAATCCAATCATTCCTTCTTGAACTATATCCTCTCTATCTGCCCCTATTAAAAAGTATGATCTTGCCTTCGCTCGCACAAAATTCTTATACTTGTTGATAACATATTCCAAGGCAAAGCCGTCTCCGTCTCTTGCACTCAGTACCAGTTCCTCATCAAGCATATTTTCAAATCTTTCTACAAACTTTTTTTCAGCATTTGCTTCCATTTCATCGCCTCCAAGCTATATAGACAAGAAACATGAGTTTATAAATCTGCAATTGGCTTATTTTATGAACTGCAAAGCTATAAGCGTTTCAAACCATAGTAATATTATAACTTACTTGTTTTTTTTAAGTCAAGCCTTATCGCTTATGTGAGGCCACTTTTCCATTATTTTGCGAACATTCCGCCCATTTTTCTGCCAAAAATTATTATTGTTGGCTTTATGTTCTTCCAAAATATGGATGCTTGTAAAAATCGCACTATATCTTTAATAAGTACTTATTAAAGATATAGTGCGATTATACGATAAAGACAGATTAATATCCATTACAAATTGTTCTAGTTTGTACTTACTTTAATAGCCTTCTCAACTCTTTGCTTGTTTACCTCATAAACAATTACTCCTGCTGAAACAGCAGCATTAAGCGAGGAAATTTTACCCTTCATGGGAATACTTACCAGGAAGTCGCATTTATCCTTCACAAGTCTTCCAAGGCCTTCGCCCTCACTTCCTATAACCAGCGCGATAGGACCTGTCAGATCCTTTTTGTAGTATGTAGATCCTGCCATTTCTGCACCAACTACCCATAAGCCGCTTTTTTTGAGGCTGTCAATAGTCTGTGCCAGGTTAGTAACCTTTGCGACAGGAACATACTCAATAGCTCCTGCAGAGGTCTTTGCAATTACAGGTGTAAGTGATGCTGACCTGCGCTTAGGGATTATGATTCCATGGACACCCGCCGCATCAGCAATTCTTAGTATAGAACCTAAGTTTGCGTTATCCGTTATTTCATCGAGAATTATTATGAAGGGATCTTCTTTCTTATCTGCAGCTATTTGCAGAATCTCGTTCACCTCATAGTACTTGTACATCGCTACTGAAGCGATTACGCCTTGGTGTCCTTGAGTAACAGACAGTTGATCCAGCTTTCTGCGATCTACTTCTTTTATGAGTATGTTTTTTTCTTTAGCCATTGCAATTATTTGTCTTATTGATCCCTCAGCTGCACCTTTTTGTATAAAAAGCTTATCTATTTCTCTTCCTGCCTTAAGCGCTTCTAGAACTGGGTTTCTGCCTTCAAGCAAATTGATGTTTTCATCTACGTACTCTTCTACCGGCTCTTGCCTTCTTGGACGTTCCTTAAAGGCAGGCTTAGTGCCTGGTCTTTCTTCTGTCTTTTCAAATGGCTTAGAATTTGGGCCTTGCTTTCTTTCTCCAGTCTTTTTAAAGTCCTTTTTAAATGAGCCCATAAAGCCGGTTGACTTTTTCTTGTTATCTCTTTCTTCTCTTGGTTTTCTTGGCATTTTCATCATCCTTTTTCATTTGTTTATTGTAGTTTTTTATATGTTTATATTATTGGCATATTTGCTATTTGAAATTCCTAGTTTAACTTATAAAGCTTAATCAAAACTGAAAGTAAATAAAGGTGCTTTCTTCAGAAGCATTGAAAATAACTAATATGATAATAACTGCTGCATATACTGCTGCTCTAATATAGGTCGGGACATTGGCACTCCATTTGCTTGCTATTGATATTTCATTAGTATTGAAATAGTATTCAAGCAGGTGTATTAAGTATAGCATAGCTATAAAACCAAAATATAGCAAGTATATTCGACTAAAGCTTAAATCTTTTAAAAACAGCATTTTTTTCAATACTATCAGAGCATCTGTAAAAGAGTTGGCTCTGAAAAATACCCATCCGATATTGACAAGCTGAAAAAACACGAAGGTTGCAATACCCTTATAGAGTTTATCAATGTAATTTACATTTTTTCAACAAATACTGTTATACCATAAAAAAATACTAAAATCAAATATTGTAGTCAAAGCGCCGTTCTTACAAGCTTCTGTACTTTTCTTTTATTTCTTTTGCATTACCGCAGGTCATAGCCCCTTCAGGACAAGGCCCACATACACAGGCTGGACCGGCATTCTTAAACAGTACAGGTGCAGCTTCCTTAAGCTGCTTAAGCATCTCATCTGCAAGCTCCCTTATTTCCCATTGTGCCCTGCTGCAGCAGCGATGCCTTAAAAAGTTCATAATAGCTCTGGCATTCATTGTAAAAACCAGTTTTGTCTCACAAGCGTTGGGAAATACGTATCTGGCATCTTCAATCGAGCTTTTTTCAGCCAGCTGCCTAGCCTGCTTCTCAGTCTTGCCTTCACGAATAAATCTCTCGAGATGTTCATGGAACAGCATATCTGCTAGCTCATTATAGGTCTGCTGGTCATACTCCATGGCCTTTATAAACCTTTCCCTAGCTGCTGGTATAGCTGCAATTGCCGGTGGTATGATGTATTCAAACTGCTCCAGCTTAACATACCTTTGAGACTGCTGTGAGTATGAGCAGCCTATTCTATGCCTTACCAGTTGATGTGTCAGTACTCTGCTTATCCCTTCTGCAGCAAATGTAAAAGCAACATGCTCTATAGGACTTTCATGTCCAAGCTCCATCAGCATGCCGAGAAACTTATCAGTTTTTTCTGCATCCAAGCCCTCTAGTATATCTTCTACCCCTACAGAAGAATAGCAAAGCTTTGCAGAAGCTGCTATCAATCTTTCCGGATCAGATGTATGTTGTATTAGCTTAACCTTCATAGAATCACTTCCTTGTCTAATCAAAATTCATTAAAATGCTTGTCCCTAAAAGCAGCAACCTCTTCACATTCTATCCTCTTACAGCCATTACTTTGTCCAGTATTTCAGTAAGTCTTTCCATGCAGCCTGTGAGATACAGGTATCCAATCAGAGCCTCAAAGCCTGTAGCATATCTATAGTCTGATAAGTCAGCGTTTTTAGGTACAGTAGCTGACTTCGTATTTCTGCCCCTTCTGACGATATCCAGCTCTTCAGGTGTCAATACTTCCTCAATTAAAGATAGTATTTCAGCTTGAGACTTTGCCTTAACATAGTTGATTGATCTTTTATGCAGTTTAGCAACCTGGGTATTTCCTACACTCACAAGTTGAGTTCTTATAAATAGCTCATAAACCGCATCGCCCACATATGCAAGCACTAAGGGATTGTACATTCTGATGTCTGATTCCTTTAATCCACTGGCTTCACTGGGCTTTAGTTCTATAGCTTCTACTAAATTTTTAAAATTATCATTTGTATTAATAAACTTCATCTCCAAACCTTCAAAATGATTTATTCATCCGCTTCTGTAATATCGTCAAATTCTGCCGTTGTATCTCCCAAAAGCGATTGAGCTTCAGCTCCGGAAAGTTCCTGAACATCCTTCAGCTTTCTTTGAATGCTTCTGGACTTTCTTGCCGCTGTATCTATAGTGTTCGATGCCTCCTGAAGCTTCTTCTGGGTTTTTTCAAGAACTGCACCAAACTTTGCAAATTCAGTCTTAACAGCCCCTAGAAGAGACCATACCTCGCTTGATCTTTTTTCTATTGCTAAGGTCCTAAAGCCCATCTGCAGGCTGTTCAGCAGTGCGATAAGTGTCATAGGACCTGATACAACTACTCTGTACTCATTTTGCAGCTGTTCACACAGGCCCGGCCTTCTTAGGAGTTCTGCATATAGCCCTTCAGTGGGCAAGAACATAATAGCAAAATCCGTAGTATTAGGCGGGTCAATATACTTATCCCTGATATCCTTTGCTGAGTGCTTGATCCTTATCTCAAGAGCCCTTGCGGCTTCTTCCATTAGGACGGGATTAGCTTGCTCATGGGCATCCATAAGCCTTTGATAGTCCTCCTGAGGAAACTTTGAGTCTATAGGCAGCCATATACAATCTATGCTGCTGTCCCTACCCGGAAGCTTTAGGGCAAATTCGACCCTTTCGGTGCTATTTGGTTTAGTGCAGACATTCTTGCAGTATTGCTCAGGCGTAAGTACCTGATCCAGTATACTTCCTAACTGTATTTCTCCCCAGGTCCCTCTTGCCTTAACGTTAGTCAAAACCCTCTTCAAATCTCCCACACCGGCGGCCAGGCTCTGCATTTCTCCCAGACCCTTATGCACTGCCTCCAGTCTATCACTGACAAGCTTGAAGGATTCACCAAGCCTTTGCTCTAAGGTAGCATGCAGCTTTTCGTCTACGGTCGCTCTCATCTGCTCAAGCTTTCTTCCATTATCCTCTTGGAGATACTTTAATCTCTCCTCTAATACCTCCCTCATCCTGTCCAGCTTGCTTTCATTAGAGTTAAGAAGCTTAGAAAGCTGATTAAATATTACTTCAGATTGGTTTTTACCGCTAGCTGAAAGCTCTTCTCTCAGTCTTCCAATCTCATCCCTTATGCTTCTGTCTGTTTTATCCTGGGTTCTTAAGAGCTCGTCAAGCCTGGCATCAAGCCTTACAAATTTCCCTGAAGAGCTCCTAAATAGAATAACCACTAATAAAATTAAATTTAGCATGCCTATGCCGCCTAAGACAAATAACCATACATTTACCATGAAGTACCCCTTTTATATAAGCAGGCGCACAGGTTACACCTTTACGCCCGCTGAATAATTATTTTACTACGCCTTTTTCCACTTTACTCCCTGTGGTGTATCCTCAAGTACAATGCCCATAGCCTTTAGCTCATCTCTTATCTGATCTGCTCTAGCCCAATTTTTTTCTTTTCTGGCCTGCTGTCTCTCTTCAATAAGCCTTTCAATATCCTCATCAAGGTTATCCTGATCCTTTTGCAGCAGCCCGAGTACTTCCGTAAGCTCCATTAGCAACTCATAGGCTTGCTTTAGTATTTCCTTTGATGATTCCCCATTTAAGCTACTGTTTGCATCCCTGACCATATCAAATATTGCAGCTATTGCGTCTGCTGTATTGATGTCATCATCCATAGCCTCTACAAACTTTTCCTTATATCCATGCAGATTGACTTTAAACTCTTCCTCAGCATTTGTAAGGGGCTTGTCGGTTGTGTTTTCCATTAGGTGTATAAGGTTGTTTTTAGCATTATACAGTCTTTCAAGGCTGCTCTTCGTCTGTTCAAGAAGCTCACTGCCAAAGTTTATTGGGTTTCTGTAGTGTGCTGATAGCATGAACATTCTAACAACCTCTAGATCATACTTTTCACCAATATCTCTTACCGTAAAGAAATTTCCAAGTGACTTTGACATCTTTTCGTTGTTAACATTTATAAAGCCATTGTGCAGCCAATAGTTGGCAAAAGGCTTCCCTGTTGCCCCTTCGCTCTGTGCAATTTCATTTTCATGATGAGGAAATACTAAATCCTGTCCTCCTGAGTGTATGTCGATTGTTTCTCCTAGGTATTTCATTGACATGGCAGAGCATTCAATATGCCAGCCCGGTCTTCCCATGCCCCATGGACTTTCCCATGCTGGCTCCCCCGGCTTTTGCTTTTTCCAAAGAGCAAAATCTGTTGGGTTTTTCTTCACTTCATTTACATCTACCCTAGCGCCTGCCTCAAGCTCATCAAGATTTTGCTTTGAAAGCTTTCCATAGCTGGAGAAGCTTGCAGTATCATAGTATACATCTCCATCAACATTATAGGTAAGCCCGTTCTCCTCAAGCCTTTTGATAATATCAATTATTTCAGAAATATGCTCAGTTACCTTTGGGTGATGATCAGCCTTGCATACGTTCAGGCCTTCTGCATCCTTAAAATACTCGTCTATATATTTTTCGGAAATATCAGCTTCGCTTACGCCTTCTTCTTTGGCTCTTCTGATTATCTTATCATCCACATCCGTAAAGTTCTGTACAAAGGTAACCTTATAGCCCCTATACTCCAAATATCTTCTTAGGGTATCGAAAATAATAAAGGGTCTTGCATTTCCAATATGAAAGAAATTATAAACAGTGGGACCACAGGAGTACATTTTCACTTCACCTGGAACAATAGTTTTAAACTCTTCTTTTTTTCTTGTCATTGTATTATATAGCTTCATTTTCTGCCTCCATATTTATATACTAATTTAATCTGTTGTGCTAGCTGATACCAAGCAATGATGCTCCAAGGCAAAAAAGCTGTACGCTTGCTCCAGTTCTCACCAAGGCAGCAATTGCTTTTGGGTAGTACTTCGGTGAGACTATTCATACACTTCGCTGACAGCTTCTAAGCCTCTCCGCAGATTGCTTTATATCAGCTAGCACAACGAGTTAATTTACCAAAACATATTTCCTGTACTTTTTACTCCCTATAAAAATATACAAGGACTTTGGCGGATTTTCCTTCAAGCTTTTCTTAAGAAACAGCAGCTTATACCCGTCATAGCTTATTTTGGGTCTGCTTGTATACTTAAGAGGGGAATCAGCTATCTCTTCCAGGAATTCATATCTATAGCTCTTATAGTACAACATTTCGGGATATACTGCCTCTTCCTTGGCTATCCTTCCTGATGCAATATAAAACATTATTATAATAATTATTATAGATGCCAGAGTAAAAAAATTGCTGTATCTTCCCATTTTGCTGGTGAAAACTCTATTAAACATTAAATTCACCTCTTAACTGCCTCTGCAGCTCATAAATCCTATACTCTAAATACTACTGATTCCTTCTTAAACATCGATAATGCAAATAACATAGAAAAAGCAATATACACCAGGGACCACAGCAGTACTATTATTATATGCTGCATATTGAATACGCCTGCGACCACCTCTTTTATTATACATACTGCATTTAACAGCGGTATATGGAAATATATTGAAGGTATCGCTTTTGCGTCAATCAGCATAGTTAAGTATGATGGCATTAGTATTATTATCGCAAGTGGCGATAAATATGTCGATGCTTCCTTGAAGGATCGTGCATACACAGATACCGCAAGCTGCAATGCGCTGAAAATCAACGAAAGTCCTATGCAGGTCAGCATAATGACTATTATTGAAGTCCCTCCAAGCCCCTTAGCAGTACCGAGCATTCCCGGATTTAGCTTCATAGATAGCAAAAACCCGCTAAAGGACGCTACAGTTCCTAATAGAGCTGCTATTGTGACTGCTAGATACTTACCCATAAGCAGTGACATTCTCTTAGGCTGTGTAGTTAAAAGCGGCTCCAAGGTCCCTCTCTCCTTTTCCCCCGCTCCAAGATCTGTTGCTGCAGGCATTCCGCTTACTGAGCTCCACATTGTAAGCATCAAAGGGAGCAGCATAGAAAACATTAAAAAGCCGAAGCCACCCTTATCAGGTGTTGCACTTCTCTCCTGAATCTCAACCACCTGCAGGATGCTCTGGTTTAAATTAAGCGCACTCAGTCTGTTAGCTACGATCATTTCTGAATAAGAAGCAATTGCCGCTCTTATAGTCGAAAAAGCATTAAGAGATTGCTGGCTTGTATCGTCATATTCAATGGTTATTTCAGCTAGCTCGTTTTTGCTTACTGTCTGATCGAAGTTATCGGGGACATAAATGGCAGCTTTTATTTTGTTATCCTTTATGTCTTGTTCAGTGTCATTAGTTTGTATTACATTGAATAATGGCGAATTCTTAAGATACTCAACAAAAACACTTTCAGCTCCCCCGACTATTGCGATTGGAACCACCTTTTTACTGTCCTCCTCCAGCTGCTTTGTTCCATAGCCCATAAAGCTGAACATTAAGGGAAGCATGAGCATTGGAACTACTATACTAGCGAAAATTGTTTTTTTATCTCTGAATATGTCCTTTAGTTCCTTTTTTAATACTATCATTATGTGTCTAAGCTTCATGATTGTCACCTACCAACTTCATAAATACTTCCTCAAGGTCATCATTTCCATACTTTTTCTTTAAATCCTCTATTGTCCCAAGCTCTACCATTGAGCCCCTATGGATGATTCCTACCCTGTCGCAAAGCTTCTCAACTTCCTTCATTGAATGACTGGAGAGTATTATTGTCTTTCCCTCATCCTTGCAGCTTCTGATAAACTCATGCACCACTCTTGCTGAAGTTACATCAAGCCCTGAGGTAGGTTCGTCAAAAAGCATTATCTGAGGATTATGAACAATAGACCTTGCTATTGCTACCTTTTGCTTCATCCCCTTAGAAAATTTTCCAACTCTTCTATCTAAATATTCCTCCATATCTAACATCTTGGCAAGATAGCTGATTCTATCATTAATATCAGTTCTTCTCATATCATTCAGCTCAGCAAAGTATTGTATGTTCTCCCTCGCAGTCAGCCTGTCATAAAGTCCCATTTCTCCGCCAAAAAGTATTCCTATCTGCCCTCTTACCCTTTCAGGCTCCCTAACAATGTCGAAGCCACCTAAAAGAGCAGTTCCTCCAGTAGGCTGCAGCATAGTTGCAAGCATCCTTAAAGTAGTAGTCTTACCTGCTCCATTTTCTCCAAGCAATCCAAAAATCTCACCCTGATTGACCTGAAATGACACTCCCTTAACAGCTTCAATTTGTTTAAATCTCTTTTGTAAATCCATTAGTTGAATCAATATAACACCCCCATATATCTAGCTCTTTTCTAATAAGCAAACTGCGTAAGCCTCTATACCCTTTCCTTTTCCTACAAAACCCAGCCCTTCAGTAGTCGTAGCCTTGATGTTTATTAGAGCCTCCTCTGTATTTAGTACTTTTGCAATGTTCTTTTTCATTGTGTCGAGATAAGGAGCCATTTTAGGTGCTTGTGCGGCAATTATGCTATCTATATTAACTATGCTAAAGCCCTTTTCTCCTATTACACTATAGACTCTTTCAAGCAGTAAAAGGCTTGATATGTTTTTATAGCTTTTATCATCATCCGGAAACAGATGACCTATATCTTTTTCTCCACTGGCGCCCAAAAGGGCATCCATAATTGAGTGAACCAGCACATCAGCATCAGAGTGCCCTTGAAGACCCTTATCATAAGGAATTTCTACTCCTCCTACAATCAACCTTCTACCTGCAACAAGCCTGTGTACATCATAGCCGTTTCCTATTCTCAGCATATAAGAACCTCCTTTATTAGTGGTACTTTTACTCTTAGCCCATACAGTTACAATTATATACCATATTGGATATTCAAACCATGCATAACTACTTTTTTGTTCTTTTTTTTAAGCTTTCAATACTCCTATTAAAACAATTGTAGAATTATATTATTTCCTGGGAAATAATGTAGTATGGTGTTGAATATAGTTTATTTAAACAGAAAAGGCTGTAGCTTTACTACAACCTCATTTAGTTACCTATATGTAAGCTTCACCGGCTACTTTTAAGTCGCAGCATATCAGCGAGCTTTAGTTTTCTTTTATAAAAAGTGCTATCTCCTTATCAGACCTGCTAATATGGAATACAAGCCATTCTACTAAAGTCCTATTTATATGGATTACAAAGTCAGTGGTAGCACCAATCTGCTCTAACCTGTCCTTAAGCTTTCCGAATTCAAATATAAAATCATCATGCTGCTTTTTATGCTTATTGTAATCAGGATAGCCAAAATCCAGTTGGAGCTTTTCTTCTGCTGTAAAATGCTGCTGAATGTATTGTTCCAAATACTCTATTAGTCCTTTTACCTCTAAACGACCCAAACCTTTATTGCATGCATCTACTAATGATGCAGTTCTCTTAAAGAGCTCCTTATGCTGACTATCAATCAGTTTATTGCCAGTTTCAAGATCTGTTCTCCACTCTATAGTCATGCTTATTCCCCCCAACCTATTCTTAGCAGATTATACTAAAGCGAAAGCTTTACACTAAGCCCTTTTCCTTCATAAACACACCTAAAGCCTTATCGGACTTTCTTATATGGTTGATCAGCCAATTTACCAGTGTGTGATTCAACTGAATTATTACTGTTGCCGTCGGGCCTTCAAACTGCAGCTTATCCTTTAGAGCAAGAAAATCCTTAATAAACAGCTGGTGCTGCTTTTTATGAGATTCGTATTCCGGGTAGCCGTTCTTTTCTTGTAAGCCTTCCTCCGCTTTAAAATGAACAATAACATAATCCTCCAGATACTTTACAACTCTTCCAATTTCATCCTTACCTTTCCCAGCAGTGCATGCATCGAAAAGATCAGAAACCTTTTTGAATAGCTCTTTATGTTGTTCATCAACTTCACTAACACCTATTGCCAAATCATCTTTCCACTCAATCGCCATAATATACCTCCTAAAAAAAACAAAATCATCTATGTATTATTATTCGTCATTAATATTTATAATCCTTCAAAATAATATACAGTTAGTGTTTTTATTGCAAAAATTATAAAATGCCACTGTTCTTATACAGTGACATTATCGCCATTCTTAGTGTCTCTTTTGTCCAGAATTGCTTCTGCAACAGAAATATCCTCAGGTGTTGTGATTTTAATATTCTCATAATCAGCTTCAACCATCTTCACTGCATATCCCGCTCTCTCTGCAAGAACAGCATCATCTGTGCCGGCATAAGAGGCTTCCTTTGCTTTAAGGTGCGAGTCCTTAATTATTTCCAGCTTAAAGGCCTGTGGGGTCTGGGTTATCCAAATGTTCCTTCTATCAGGTGTGTAGCTTACCCGTCCCGAAGGTGCGACTATTTTCACTGTATCCTTTACCGGCATACCTGCTGAGGACGCTCCCCAAAGTCTTGCTTCAGCAATGCAGATAGCTATGGTAGCAGGTCTGATCATTGGCCTTGCTCCATCATGAATAACTACGACTTCACAAGCTTCAGGTATAGCCATGAGCGCATTGAAAACAGAGTCCTGTCTTTCCTTACCACCGTTTACGATACCTTTTACCTTTTTATAGCCGTAGCTGCTTATTATTCTTTCACAAGAACTGTGTTCTTCTTCCGAAGCAACAAGAATAATATTTTCAATTTCACTACAGCTTTCAAAGGCATCTAAGGAATAAGCCAGTACTGGCTTATTCCTTAGACTTATAAACATTTTATTAGTACCTGCATTTACTCTCTTGCCTTTGCCTGCTGCAAGGATGATAGCTGTAACCATATCATTTCTCCAAACTACAATAATCTGGTACTATTCTGGGTTGAATTAAGATACCTTATCAACTGCAGACTTAGGCTTAACAAAGATCATTCTTCCTGCTGCTGTTTGAAGCACGCTTGTAACTATCACTCCAATGGTTTCGCCAATGAACTTTTTGCCTCCATCCACAACAATCATAGTTCCATCATCTAAATATGCTACTCCTTGACCTGATTCCTTGCCATCCTTTATTACCTGAACTACCATTTCTTCACCTGGCAGTACTACCGGCTTAACTGCGTTCGCCAGCTCATTGATGTTAAGTACAGGCACCCTTTGGAATTCTGCAACCTTGTTAAGATTATAATCGTTAGTAATCACACTTCCATTCATAATCTGAGCCAGCTTTAAGAGCTTGGTATCAACCTCTGAAAGCTCTTCAAAATCCTTCTCTACAATTTCCACCGGAATCAAGAGCTCATTTTGAATTTTATTAAGTATGTCAAGACCCCTACGGCCTCGGTTTCTTTTTAACGAATCTGATGAATCAGCTATATGCCTTAGCTCTTCAAGTACAAAAGTAGGTATTATCAGCGTTCCCTCTACAAATCCGGTTTTGCAGATATCAGCTATTCTTCCATCAATTATCACACTTGTATCAAGGATCTTAGGATTTAGCTTGTTTTCCTGTTTTTGTGACTTATCCTTATCCTTTTGAGATGACTTTTTGATCATATTGAAAAAAAGCCCAAATAGATCTTCTCTTTTTTTGGTAGCAATACTCACACCCAGATAGCCCAGAAGGGCGTAAACAATAACAGAGAGTATTGTACCAAGCCACGCAAATGGTATAATCTTAAATGGACCACTGCTTATCAGATAAGCAATAATCAGTCCTATAATAAGCCCTATTGCACCAACAAGTATTACATTAGTAGGAGTTCCAGATAATATTTTTTCTACCTGGCTTGTAGTCCTAGTTCCCAGGTTTATAATCCACGGAGCTATAAAGTATAAAATAATTCCGCCAAGCAAACCGCCAAAAAGTATCAGCATTACAAAACTAAAACCTTCAATCGTATATCCAAAGAGCTCTGTTATCCTTAAGTATATAGTCAGAAGGTATGTGACTTCCGCTCCCGCGGCAACTCCAACCAAGGTAAAAACCCACCTTAAAATTTTCCTTAACATTATGCTCACCTCCTTCTAAAGTATATCCAATATAGGTAAATTTTAAGCAAAAGTTAACCTTTCTTTATTATAACAAATAATAATCGTTAAAAGAACCCATTAAAATTAATATTACTATTTTATTTAATCATTATATTAAGCATATCTTCAGCATCAATCCTGCTTGTATTCCAAACAAGCATAAGCTCACTGGTTAATATTTGTCTTGCATTATTCAATATTTTCTTTTCACCGGTGGAAAGTTTTTTAGCCCTGTCCACCAGTACAAGGCTTCTTACCAGCTTTGCTATTTCAAATACATCTCCTTTCCTAAGAGTCTCCTCGCTGTTTCGATACCTCTTACTCCAGTTCTTTTCCACAGTGCCTTCCCAGCTGGATAGTAGCGCTTCAATTTTATCCGCATCTGCTTCACTTATTATGTTTCTTACGCCAAGTCCTTCTGTATTATCCAGAGGAATCATAACCTTCATATCATCCAAGGGTATTCTCATTATATAATATTTGTTCTTATTGCCCAAAACTTCCTTTTCTTCAATTGATTCAATAATTCCTGCACCATGCATTGGATATACGATTTTATCACCTATATTAAACACATTAATACCTCCAAACGCAATTTTATACTAATTGGAATAAATGTCCATATTATGCAAAAATTTTAGCATGTACACCAAAGCTTGTCATTGCAATTATAAATTGACATACTCATTTGTAAAAACTATAATTAACTTATATAGATTTACTAAGTAAGTCTACAGCGCGCATAAGCGATCATTGTAGAGCTTATCCAATCAATGCAATAGAAATAAGCTTATATCTATGCAGACTCTACCCTAATTCATTTTATGTTTACATTTATATAGGAGTGATACATAATGAAAGATTTGCCATACGATCACTTCCAGGATAGCGTGGGCGATTTATTAATTCGGCATAAAAGCATTCTTGATGTGATGACAAAGTTTCAAGAATCCCAAAATCGAGTTAATAGGGCAGTCGTTAAAGCAGTTACTTCCTGTGGATGTATCGAAATACAGTCAAAAAAACAGAATTACAGCGACGAAACACCCCTTCAGGAGCTTAAGAACTTCATGGATACACACCTCAGGGGCAATTTATGCGACAATTGCCGAGATGTAATCGAAAAGGAACTGGGAAACAACCTCTTTTATATGGCCGCACTTTGCAATGTGCTGGACATAAGTATGTATGATGTACTGCTTAAGGAATATGAAAAAATAAACACCCTGGGAATATACAATATGTTTTAAATAGTAAAATGTGTCACTAGACACATTTTACTATTTTTTATTTTTGTACAAGCAAAAGGCTGTGCCGATATGTGGCACAGCCTCAAATAAATATTTTATATATGTCTCTCTGTCTGTATCTGCTCATAAATCCTCTTAAGGCTGTCCTTTATCATTCTGGCCCTTACCTCTCCTATTCCTTCAACATCGTCCAGTTCTTCAATTGAAGCTGCTAATATCCTTTGAAACTTTTCAAAATTTTCTACAAGGTTCTCTATGATGTTTATGGGAAGCCTAGGTATTTTATTTAGAATCCTAAAGCCTCTGCTTGATATAGGAAGGTCTAGGGTATTTATATTGGCTCCTAAGCCCATAATTCTAGCTATAGACGGCAGCTCAAGCAGCTCATCAGATGATAGATTACGCAGATTCCTTATTATTTCCTTATAATTACGTTCCTCTTCCTTTGGTAGATAATCTCTTACAAGCAGCTGCTCTTCCTCCTTGATACCTGCCATTAGCTCCTCCAGCTGCATACTTACAAGTCTTCCTTCTACACCCAGCTCGAAAATATACCTTTCGACCTCACTTATTATTCTTACTACTATTTCCGTCTTTTGAACAGCCAATGCTACATCCTGCACTGTTGCCATATCCTCATATTCAAGTACTCCAAGGTTTATCAGTGCTCGGTCCAGCACTGATTTATACTTGGTAAGGGTCTGCAATGCCTGATTTGCCTTAGATAGTATTATACTAAGATCCTTTAATATATACTTTATATAGCCCTTATAAATGGTTATGATGTTTCTTCTCTGAGAGATTGAGATAACCAACTCTCCAGTCTGCCTTGACACTCTTTCTGCAGTTCTATGCCTGATACCCGTTTCTGATGAAGGTATTGATGGATCAGGTATAAGCTGGGTATTTGCATATAAAATCTTTTTGGCATCTCTGCTAAGTATAATAGCACCGTCCATTTTCGCCAGCTCATATAGATATGCCGGCGAAAAGTCGCTGTTTATATAGAAGCCTCCATCTACCAGCGTCATTACTTCAGGACTGTCTCCTATTATTATCAGTCCACCGGTTTTTGCTTTTAAAACGTTCTCAAGACCCTCTCTTATAGGAGTACCCGGAGCCAGCAGCTTCAAAATATTCAACAGTATATCGTCTCTTAAGCCCTCGTTTTTCATTTACTTCCCTCCCACAGCAATATCAAGCATTTCCTTTACATCCTGTACTCCAATTACCTTAATATCATATATTGAAGCAAGCTTATCAGCATTGTTTCGTGGAATTACACATGTTTTAAAGCCCATTTTCATAGCCTCGATTATTCTCTTTTCTGCAAAATTTACAGCTCTAACCTCACCTGCCAGACCTACTTCTCCAAATATGATTGTTCCATCATCAATTTCCTTATCCCTAAAGCTTGAGGCTATTGCAGCTATTATGCCGAGGTCAGCTGCAGGCTCAGTTATTTTTATGCCACCGACAACGTTTACATATGAATCTGAATTCCCCAGCTGCATACCGACTCTTTTTTCAAGCACGGCCATAAGCAGAGAGACTCTGTTGTAATCAACCCCTGTAGCATTTCTCCTCGGCACTCCGAAGCTGCTTAAGGACAATAGTGCCTGTACCTCGACAAGCATGGCTCGTGTACCCTCCAAGGTGCAAACAACACTGGAGCCAGAAGCACCCTTCATTCTTCCTGAGAGCAGCATTTGCGAGGGATTCTTTACCTCAGTCAGACCTACATCTCCCATTTCAAAAATCCCTATTTCATTAGTAGAGCCGAATCTATTTTTTACACCTCTCAAAACCCTATAGGACATGTGCGATTCTCCCTCAAAGTATAAAACCGTATCAACCATATGCTCCAGTACTCTAGGCCCTGCTATAGCTCCCTGCTTTGTAACATGGCCTACTATAAAGGTTGCTATGTTGCTGCTTTTTGCAATACTCATTAGGGCTAAAGTAACCTCTCTGACCTGGCTTACGCTTCCAGGTGCAGATGTAACGTCAGGACTGTATACGGTCTGTATACTATCAACTATCAAAACATCGGGCTTTATATTCCCTATATGATGCTTTACATTATCCATGCTGTTTTCTGAAACCAAATATATATTGGAAGAGGCCGCACCCATTCTTGAAGCCCTTATTTTTATTTGTGCTATGGATTCTTCTCCTGAAACATATAACACCCTTAGTCCGGAGCTTCCGATATTTTCTGAAAGCTGCAGCAAAAGTGTCGACTTGCCTATCCCAGGATCTCCTCCGACCAATATAAGAGAGCCAAGGACTATTCCCCCTCCCAACACCCTATCAAGCTCATCCATCCCTGTCTTGAGCCTTGTCTCAAGGGAGAGATTTATATCCTGCAGGGTTACCGGCTTTGAAAGGCCAACAGCAGCTGCCGAGCTAAGCTTGGAGCCCTTTTGTTCTATTTCCTCTATCAGAGTATTCCATTGATCGCATTCCGGACATTTCCCGAACCACTTCGGAAACTCTCCTCCACATTCATTGCATATAAACTTAGTTTTAACTTTAGCCATAATGTACCACCTTTTTGTGCTATTGCTATTTTCTGTCATAATGACAAAAAATAATCATTAAGAAGCTATTATTCTATAATATCTATCGAAAAAAATTGGTAATTTATATATATCTTTATTATACTATATAAATCGCACTAAATATATCACATTAAAGATGAAGCGATTTATAACTTAGCCAACATCATTAGTTTTGCCTATGTAAAGTATTAAGTGTGTTGTCTATATGATAATTTTTTTTAATAAACATAAAACTGGCTTCAATGAGAGTTTTCTACTCATTGAAGCCAGTTTTAAAGCTTACTGCCTTGTAGTAAATGTCAGCTTATCTTCATTAACATTTATAAGCACGCTGCCGCCAGGCCTTATATTGCCCTTAAGCATTTCCTCAGAAAGC
The DNA here is from genome assembly GCA_937976095.1 of uncultured Clostridia bacterium. Taxonomy (GTDB): domain Bacteria; phylum Bacillota; class Clostridia; order Lutisporales; family Lutisporaceae; genus CALGKJ01. Next base: position 33,293 of record CALJSV010000036.1, read on the forward strand.
TGATCCTCCAAATGCTTTTGTATGGCTCTTCTCAGAGGTCTCGCACCAAACACCGGGTCATAGCCCTTCTTCACCAGCAGTGCTTTGGCTACATCTGAAACCTCTACCTCTATTCCCATTTCATTTATCCTGATCATAAGTGACCTTAACATGAGCTCCACTATACTCTTTAGATGCTGTTCGTCCAGTTCATGGAACACAATAACCTCATCCAGCCTGTTTAAGAATTCAGGCCTAAAGGTTTTGCGAAGCTCCTCCATTACATTGTCCTTCATGCGTTCATAGGCATCTGCTTTGGCATTATCCGAAGCAGTAAAGCCGAGAACCTTTTGTTTTTTTATTGTACCTGCTCCGACATTTGAGGTCATGATTATAACAGTGTTTTTGAAGTCAACAACCCTTCCCTTTCCGTCAGTTAATCTTCCATCATCGAGAATCTGAAGCATTATGTTGAACACATCATGATGGGCCTTTTCTATTTCATCAAATAGGATTACAGAATATGGCTTTCTGCGCACCTTTTCCGTCAGCTGTCCTCCCTCTTCGTGACCTACATAGCCCGGAGGCGAACCGATAAGGCGTGACACCGTATGCTTTTCCATATACTCAGACATATCTACTCTGATAGTTGCATTCTCATCACCAAACAGCGCTTCTGCCAGTGCTTTTGAAAGCTCAGTTTTTCCTACTCCAGTAGGTCCAAGAAATATAAAGGATCCTACAGGCCTCTTTGGGTCCTTCAAACCAACCCTGGCTCTTTTTATGGCCTTTGCCACTGCCTGAACGGCCTCGTCCTGTCCTATTACTCTTTCATGTAGTATCTGGTCAAGATTAAGGAGCTTCTTTGATTCTTCCTCAGCCAGCTTAGTTACTGGTACTCCCGTCCAGCTTGATACTATGGCAGCTATTTCTTCTTCACCGACAATCATAAGTTTGGAGCTTGATTTGTCCGACCAGCTTCTTTTCTCTTCCTCCAGCTGTTTTTTCAAATCAGCTACTTTATCTCTTAGCCTAGCTGCCCTTTCAAATTCTTGCTGACTTATTGCCTCAGCCTTTTCCATGTCCAGCGAGGATAGCTCATCCTCAAGCTTTCTAAGGTCAGGAGGAGCTGTATAGGTTTTGATTCTTACTCTAGATGCTGCTTCATCTACTAAGTCTATTGCCTTATCAGGCAGAAATCTGTCAGTTATATACCTGTCTGATAAATCTACCGCTGCCTTTAAAGCCTCATCTGTTATTTTTACCTTGTGATGCGCCTCATATTTATCTCTTAGTCCCTCTAATATCTGAAGAGATTCCGCCTTAGTAGGTTCTCCTACCTGAACAGGCTGAAACCTTCTCTCAAGCGCAGCATCCTTTTCTACATGCTTTTTGTATTCATCCAGTGTGGTTGCCCCGATTACCTGCACCTCACCTCTTGCTAAGGCGGGCTTTAGTATATTGGAAGCATCTATAGCGCCTTCTGCTCCTCCAGCGCCTATTATTGTATGCATCTCATCAATAAACATTATAATGTTTTTGGCTTCGCGAATTTCACTCATTACATTTTTTAGTCTTTCCTCAAATTCCCCTCTATACTTAGACCCTGCAACCATTGATGAAAGATCGAGAGTTACAATTCTCTTATCCTTAAGTATTTCAGGGGCGTTGCCTTCTATTATCTTTTGAGCAAGACCTTCTGCTATTGCAGTTTTTCCTACACCAGGATCTCCTATCAGGACTGGATTGTTTTTTGTTCTTCTGCTTAGGATTTGTATTACTCTCTCAATCTCCTTATCCCGTCCGATTATCGGATCCAGCTTGCCTTCTCTTGCAAGCTCGGTTAGGTCTCTTCCATATTGATTTAAATGCTTAGTGTTTATGTTTGCTGCAGCTGCAGGTTTTTGCCTTGGAGCGGGGCCGGCATTATTTAGTATGTTTACTATCTCAGAAGCTGTCCCTTCAAGGCTTAAACCCATTCCTGTAAGTACCTGCGCTGCAATTCCTTCTCCTTCTCTTATCAGTGCCAGCAGCAGGTGCTCTGTGCCTACATAGCTATGTCCCATCTCTCTAGCTTCACTTGAGCTTAGTTCCAGCACAGTTTTTGTTCTTGGAGTATATCCGAGCACCTGAGAAATGTCTTGCTCACCTTTTCCAAGCACCTTCTCAATCTGTTCTCTAATAGTCTCTAGAGTCACGCTTTTATTCTGGAGAACTTGAAATGCAACGCTTCCACCTTCTCTCAGCAAGCCAAGCAAAACGTGCTCCGTGCCAATATAACTATGGTTCAATCTCAATGCTTCATCCTGAGCATAAACCATAACCTTTTGTGCCTTTTCTGTAAATCTATCAAAAACTCCCATACTTACCTCCATATTTATCTACTACTATTTTTACAACTATGAAAGTTAATACCTCTTATAGCTCTTTCAGCTTTCCTCTTACAATATCCGCTCTATGAGTATCTCTTTCATTCGGGGTGAGGTCAGCTCCAATAATTTTTTGAAGGCTTGCCGGCTGGGTATCTATCATGAGCTCGTTAAGAACAGCCACAGGTATATTGTTAAGTATACTCATGTCTACTCCCAGCCTTATATCAGAAAGCATCCTCATGCACTCCTGAGATTTTAGTATTCTTGCGTTTTTAAGAATCCCCAGGGAGCGCCATATCTTATCCTCAAGCTGAATTCTATTACTATTAATTATGGTATTTCTCGCTTCCTTTTCTTTTTCTATTATCTGGAGAGTTACACCTGTGAGATTCTCAATAAGCTCCTCCTCCGACCTACCTAGTGTGATCTGATTTGATATTTGAAATATATTACCCACAAATTCAGTTCCTTCACCATACAGCCCTCTAATAGTAAGTCCGATTTGAGTTACTGCATGTAGAATCTTATTGATGTTAGCCGTTATGTTTAAGGCAGGCAGATGCACCATTACAGATGCGCGCATACCGGTTCCCACATTTGTGGGACAGCTTGTAAGGTATCCCCAATTTTCATCGAAGGCGTATTCCAGCTTGCCCTCGATTATGTCATCAATTTCATTAGCCAATTCCCATGCTCTCTTAACCTGCAGCCCCGGAAGTATAGATTGTATACGTATATGATCCTCTTCATTAAGCATTATGCTTACTACTTCATCCTCTCTTATCGCTGCTGCTCCAGCAGAATTGTGAGCAATAAGGTTCGGACTGACAAGATGCCTTTCTAGCAGTACCTGCTTTTCAAGTTGACTTATGCTACTCATTTTGTACAGCTTATATTTATCCCCTAAGGCCTCACTTCTAACCTCATTCATCCTGTCAATGATTCCGTTTGCCCCTGAAATATCCAATGCAGTAGGAAAGGGTACCTCAGCCAGATTGCGAGCAAGCCTTATTCTGCTGCTAAGAATTATATCATTTTGAGGGCCACCAGCCTGAACCCAAGAATTCATCATGCATCTCCCCTTCCGCTGCCAGATAGCTCTTTTATCTTATCTCTAAGCTGTGCAGCCTTTTCATATTCTTCACTTTTCACTGCAAGCTCCAGCTCATGCTTAAGCCTTTCTATTACCCTGACTGTCTTTATTCTGCCTCCGGCTTTATTTGGCACTTTACCTGTGTGAGTAATGTTACCGTGTACTTTTTTAAGGAGGGGATTTAATCTTTCTCCAAAGGTTTTATAGCAGCTGCTGCAGCCAAAGCGTCCCGTCTCCCTAAACTTACTGAAGGTGAGACCACAAATGTCACACTTGACATCCTGTACAAAACCTACCTTTATGGGAAGCATTCCCCCGGAATTAAGAAGACCTGCAAGCAAGTCATTGACTGAAAAACTGGTGTTTATAACAATATTGTTCTTCGGAACAACAATGTTCAGAAAAGCAGAGCATTGTTCACATAAATGCGTATCTGTTTTTTTCCCGTTTTCGATCTTTGTTATGTGTACCGTGGCAGGTTTTTTACCACACTCTTCACAATTCATGGCTCTCTCCTCCTCTAAATATATAAAGAATTTATTTTATATTATTACTGCAAGGAACACAGATTTTAAAATATCCGCTCTAAGCCTATCTCTCATAGGTCTTGGAATTATAGACAGAGTAACATCGTCAATGGCCGCATTTATGATGTTTTTCGTTTTTGCATCTATAAGCCCCTGTGAATAAAAGCCTTCTACCAGTTGAATAGCTGTTTCCTTATTTATACTGTCACCTACACGCTTTTCTAAGACATTTCTAAAATACTCATTGCTGTCAATGTCAGCCCTGATTATTTTAATGTAGCCCCCTCCCCCTCTTCTTGACTCGATAATATAACCTCTATCAGAGGAAAACCTTGTAGTTAACACGTAGTTTATCTGCGATGGGGCACATTCAAACTGATTAGCCAGCTCATTTCTCTGAATTTCAACATGCCCTCCCCTCGCCTTTATCATATCCACTATAAAGTGCTCAATCATATCGCTTATTCTAGACATACTCATCACTCTTTCCGACTTTGACTTTCTTTGACCTTTAACTATATTATAAATATAACTAAATGCCTTTTTCAAGCTTACAACATATATATTATTTTCACTTTTTTGTGTTTATATCATTCTTACTTTAAAAATCTTAGATTTTTACATAAAAAATGATTTTTTCTTTTTCTATGTATAACCCATGGAAAAGCCCCCAAGGTCAAGCGGCCTTTGGGGGCTTTCATTA
>CALJSV010000037.1 GCA_937976095.1 uncultured Clostridia bacterium
TTTCCATAATTCAATATCGAAGCCTCATTCTTCTCCATATATGTACCAATATCAAGCAGCAGACTTTTTATGTGCTTACCTGTCTTTTTATCTAATCTCGTAAAGCCTTTAGTATTATAAGACTCTGTTTCTGTATTATAATAATTTGTTACATATATCGATCCATCCTTTGAAATAATCGGAGTGCCAAAATCAATAAAGCTGTTGTCAGTCGTGTACTGCCAGATTTTTTCTCCATTTGTATCAAAGCATCCTACACCATTATGCAAGCCCACATATATAAAGCCTTCTTCATCTAAAGCAGGAGAACCCTTTGCAGAGGAGGAGCCTAAATCAGCCTTCCAGTTAACTACACCGTCATTTCTTATTGAAAACAAATAGCTTTTATTAGTATAAGTGTCAATACCCCTAGAGTATAACATACCATCAGAAGCAATGACTACCGAAGAGTCAGAGCTGCCTGTTTCACTTTTCCACTTAAGAGAGCCATCCTTGTTGACAGCATATAGATATCTTTGATTTGAAGCATTCATAGGCTGATCACTAACGTATATGGTACCATCACTATCAATTATGGGCACACTAAATATCCTGCTTGAGGAATAACTATTGCCAGCTTGATATTCATCCACTATATACTCCCATAATATTTTAGGCTCTCTAATCGAAGGATATCTAGACTGTCTTGTCCAGTTCTCCTCTGTAGGATATACTGCACTTCGTTTATAGTCCCCCTCCAAAAAGCCGGTATATTTGTTGTTCTGCTGAAAATCACTGGATTTCAATGCATTTTCATTTGCAGAAACTGAACCCAAAGCGACCATTTGAAATAATAATATAGCTACTATAACTAGCTTAAGGCACCTATTAATTGCTTTACTCATGTGTTTATAACTCCCCTTACATTTATCTTCTCATTTAACACCCACCCGATTACTCCACTCTTTTTCACCAGCGTTTGCTTGCTTCCTCTTTCAATTATCGCTATGATATCCCCCTTTGAAACAGACAAGAAATAGTCTGTACAGTCATAGCAGCGCATTTCATCTTTATCTCTAAAGAGCTTAGTATTCTTTATCCATAATTTATGCTCAGAGGATTTGTGTCTGCATAGAGTGAACTCTTCTTTTTCTTCCAGTACTTCAACTTTATTATCATTCCATGAAATAAAAATTGAATCACGGCTGCTGCTTTGGTCTTCAGCAATCACCCCTACAGGAAGCTCATCAATTGATTCAAAATAGGCAGCTTCTATATCATTGTCACATATTATGAATGCATTTAGCTGACCATCTGATTTAATTACATTTCCGCCATCAATGCTTATTATCCTCTGTTCTACATTTATTATAGGATTACAGCTGGCGTAGCGTTTCCCATAATTCACAACTGGCCAATGTCCTACAATAAGGTACTTTGAAAAAGAAATTCCCTTTTCCATAAAAGCATCGTTTTTCATAACACTCCATGCATTCAATTCACTAAAGTCACTTGAGTTTAGTCCTGCGTGGGCAAATATAAGCTTATCTGATTCAATTATGTGAGGCAGCGACTCCAGCCATGACAATTCCTCACTAAAGCTTAAAAGTATTTTTTCCCTGATATAAGACATATCAGCTTCGGGGCTAACCTTTATCTCGAGTTCCTCACACATTTGATTAAGGATGCAGCTTTGTCTGGCAAGCATATATTTCAATAGTAAACTATCATCCACATCGCTTTTTATATCCTCCCAGATAGTATCACAATTTCCGCTTACTGCATAAATTGTGCTTGTTCTCGAAAGCTCAATAATGTACCTTAGTGTTTCTAAGCTCTTGGGGCCCTTTTCTATCAGGTCTCCCACAATAACCATCACATCGTTACTAGTATAGTTTATCTTAATCAAAAGTCTTTTTAGCAAATCAATATTTCCATGAATATCACTTATACAAATTATCCTACCTTTATTAGGAAAAATAATCTTTTTTACTACTGCTTTCATCATTTACATCCCCCCGTTTTTTTAGAGTAGCACATTTTACCTTATTTAGCAAAGCTGAACTACTGATTTCTCAGTAGTTCAGCTTTGCAACTCTTGCTTATAAGCTTTAAAATTAATTACAAGAGCTTCCTCTAAGTACATCAACAAGTTATATTTATGGAGCAATATAACCGGCAGAAGTATTTATCCCTATTGTATTAGTGCTGCTATCCCAAGTCACTTCAAAGTCCAAAGCAGCTGCAATATCACGCAGCTTGAAGTAGTTGTTTCCACCAATATTGTAAGCTGCAAAAATCACTTCTTCACTGTTAAGATATATTTGTGATGTAGTTGAAGCCGCACTTTTTATATCAGTGTCACCTGATATCTTAAGCTCTCCGCCCACTGCAGTATATTTCTTTCCTGTAGTCATGCTAATTGCATTTTTAGCACCATCCCAACCCACTTCAAACCTCTTGCTTGTACTGCCGATTGCCTGTGCCAGATCACGAAGCTTGAAATAGTTGCTTCCACCTATATTGTAAGCCTCAAAGGCTACCTTTTTGCCATTGATCAACACATTGGACTTGGATGGAATTGCACTAACTGCAGTTATTTTTCTGCTTACATCCAGTGTGTAGCATTCAATTATATCATCTTTTTTAAATGAAACGGTCCAGTATACCTTGCCGCTATTGTAGACCGGACGTTCCGAATAGGAGAGCCTTGTATCCTTCATAAGTGTCGCTGGCTGCAATACTTCTCCATAGGCTGAAAGAATCATGTAATAGGAGTCCACAAACCTTTGATTATCAAAGTGCTCCCATAGTACTACAAATCTACCGTCATCTGTTGCTACCAGCTTAGGGTTTGCCACATCAGCAGTACCAGTGTAATCTGTCAGCCACTTTACGCCGTAATTAACTATACCCTGACTTAAGAAATACCTGCCTGGACTGTCGCCACTGTCACCTTTAAGTATTCGCTGTTCTCCCTTTGATATTATATAGTCTTCCATCGATATATCTTTATAAATTGATAATCCGTTTAAATCCTTTTTCAGTATTTGGATAAACAGATTACGGGATTCATTTCTTTCTGCCATAGCCGGCGCACCAGATAAGGTTTTTTCTGAAGAACCCACAAGTGCATAGCCTTTATCACCCTCAGCTATGCCCCCTAGCTGAGCAAAAACCCACTGGTATCTATATGTCGTCCCTTCCCTGAAGTGAAAAGGTACAATTGTAGATACTCGAGCATTCATATCTATTTTATCCAGCTCTGAAATCAAAAATCCTCTTTCAAATGCATCTCCTTTATCAACAAATAGCAATTCACCATCTGAAGTTGCAATAACCTGCTGGTCAAAGGAATGGCTTGAGTATGGTCTTGGCAACTCTAATGGTTTCATTGTATTTGCATCTGCATAAACTGCCTGGCTTGCCTGATGGTTCAGACCATCCGAGCTTTGATACATGCGTCTTGCAAAATACGCTGCAACTATACCATCTGAGCAAATTATAATTGCATTTCCTGCTTTGAACGGTTCTTTTACATTTATATCTCCGCTGGCGTACTCGGCCGAAGCCGTTTTATTTCCTTTAGAATCATATTTTGTGATTACTATGTTTTTGCTTTGTTTATCTTCCTCTGCATTATCCTTTCCCCAAAGAAAATAATAATAGCCATCCTCATGGGCTGCAGCTCCAAAAAGAGGCAGTTCCTTATTAATTTCAAGTGTTTTAAAAACCTTCATATTTTCATCCAGAGTAACAATATATAGCTTATCATTAGCTTCGTAAACCACATTAAATCTGCCTTTATCGTCAAAAAACTCTGAAGTTCCTCCGCTAAGCTCATCCCAGCTATTGATATAGCTGTCATTTTCATCAACAGTCGAACGTCTAAGTCCCTTCGCTGTTAAAACTTTTTTACCTACTGTCGAATTCGCATTACTTGAGGGCACGACAATTATCTCACAGGTATCAGTTACCCCTGATGTTGTTTTCACACTTATGGTAGTTGTACCAAGCTTTAAAGCTTTTACATATCCTTTTTCATCTACTGTTGCTATACTGCTGTCTTTAGAACTCCATATAGCTTTATCAGTTTCGTGCTCAGGCAAAAACGAATAAGAAAGTATTTCCCCATGACCTAATTCAATAGGAACACTCTTTCTATTCATTCTGATTCCTATCTGGTACTGCTTATATGGAAAGTCCTTACTGCCATCTCCAGACTTGAAGCTTAAGCTCGAAAGATCAATATATAAAGCAGGGCGAACTCCTACGTAATCAGCATAAGGATGCTCATTGTCTATATAATTAGAATAACCGCCCTTTGTATAAGCATTATATCCGTCATCAGGCGTACTGAGCCAATAGTCCCAATATTTCTCACTGCTTAACCCATCAAATTTCACCAGACTTTTATCTATTGCCTTTTGTGTAGGCTTAGCCTTTACCTCATACCCTCTCTTATATACATATTCGTGCAGGTCTTTAACAGAAAGAAGAAAGACCTCATCAGAAACACTATTATAATAAGCTTTGTCATATGCATCTCCTATAGAGCTTATATCCCGAAAATCCAAGGAAATATATGTACCACCCTCATTTAGCCCCTTGTCGTAGTATGACAAAAGAGCCTTGTGTGTTACCTGCTTAATTGCTGCACGCTCTTGAACTGAAAAATTATCACCAGCCAGGAACCCTTTCTCTTTGTCATAGGGATTTGCTCTGCGCATTAGGTTTTCTGTTGATGGCACACCATCCTTCCAATTAACAGTTTCATCACTGCTGTTTAGCCACTGCCTTATATTTGAATCCCTCCATAGATTTATCCCCTGCTCTTCACGATAGTATTGCTCATAGGTTCCTGGAGATGCAGCATCATAGGCTTTAAGCGAAATTATATCTTCTGAGAAAAGCAACGGATCTCCATCCTTATCAATATTTATTATTCGCCATACAATGGGCTCTTCATTATAGTGTCCAAATTGAACATAATCACCTATTTTGATGGATGTACTGGAACTCACTTTTTGCCCAAATGCTGGCACCGCTGTAAATATCAGTAATAATATGAGCAGTATACTCAGTATCCTCTTAATTGAAGCTCTTTTACTTGTCATTAATAACCCCCCTAATTGAAATATTGTAATGCTTTTAAAAGTTTTCCATTTTGCATATTTATTTACTTCTCCAAAAGCATCAAATACCCTGCTTACTTTCTTTATTCAGTATCACTTTTCAATTTCCAATTTGTAACAATATTCGACTTGATTACTATTGCAAAAAAACAAAAAAACTACTGATTTCTCAGTAGTAATAATCAATGGTGCGGTCGATGGGACTTGAACCATACGATTGCTCACACGCCCCTCAAACGTTGAATTGGCTCAGCTAACGTCTAAATGTTGCAATTAGTGAATCTCAATTCATCATTTCATTATTCTATCACTCGACTAGGTGTATTTTATTAATAGTATTATAGCACGATCGATTTCATATTTCGCAACCTTTGCATATGTGTGTAGATGAAGCCAGAAAGCATATTCAAAACCATATTAAGAAACATGGTAAAAAGGATGAAGTCTTTAAAAAACGTTGGGCACTTCTCAAAATGTTGAAGATCTCCCCACGAAGAAGCCTTACGCTTAATACTATCATGTACCAAGTATCCTCAAATAGAACAACTCCACTATCTCAAAGAAGAATTCAGGGAATTTTTCTTCATAGAGAATAAAGAGAGTGCCGCTGCATTTATTGCTTATTACAACGACTTGGCTACGGAGTACGGTATTCCGGAATTAAACACTTTCTGTAAAACACTTAACAACTGGCTTCAATATATCCTAAATTACTATGATTACCCGATATCCAACAGACCTACTGAAGGAAGTAATCATAAAGTAAAGAACGTCAAACGCAGGGCTTACGGATACCGTAATACTACAAGCTTTGAGCTAAGAGTTAAACTGGAAAGCCTATGTGCTTAATGCCAAAATTTAAGGTTTCGGGGTGTATAGGGATCCCCCAACCCTTAACTTTTCCTTAATTGTCCTCTGATAGAAGATTTACTTTGCAGAGGCGCTAATGTGCCATAGAGGAAAATAGATGCTGCCAATTCAGGTGTATTTAACAACTGAATCGCTTTTATCTGCACAAAGAATGATACCAATGGGAAGATTGTCTCCCTCATTCATAAGCTCTCTTGTAAAGTAATTGACATACATCTGCATCTGCTCAATATCTTGATGTTTCAGCTTGCCAACTTTCAAATCAATAATCACAAAGCATTTCAGAATATAGTTATAAAAAACTAAGTCAATAAAGTAATGCTCTCCATCAAATGTAATTCGCTTCTGCCTTGAAACAAAAGAAAATCCTCTACCTAATTCAAGTAGAAACTTCTGTAAATGGTCAATCAATCCTTGCTCCAAATCCTTCTCATATAGATTTGGCATTTGTTCAAGGCCTAGAAAATTCAAGTACATACGGATCTCTGATAATATCTTTTGCATCCATGCCTTTTTCAAGTTTTTGAATCTCCGTTCTAACACTTTCTTGATCTTGGCTAGATAAGAGTCGCTGATAATAATTTGTCAATGTGAAGCCTTTTCCAAACTCATCAGTCAATTTTTCAGAAAGGTATTTTAATAAGCCTGTACCATACTCAGCACGTTCATTTTTCCCTTGTGCATCACAAATTTGCTTACCAATATTCCAGTAGGTTTCAACCATTACGAAATTAACAGTAGCACAAACCTTTTCTTGTGCCTCTGTTACAGTAGTTCGTATATTTTCATAGATATTCATTTCAGATAAATTTGTCATTACAATACCTCCAATGCATTTTCAAATAGACTCAAGCAGGAGTTGGATTGAAAAAAATTCCAATTACTATTTTATTCGGTATAGCGAATTTCGTCAATGAGTTTCAAAAAAAAATTAAAGCGGCCAGATCACTCCAACCGCTTCATTCATCGTTATTTGCTTAGCAAAATTCACAGCCACTTCACTGCCATTTCTCACACACTTATTTTTTAACACTTTCCTGTCTCAAAACACACTCCACATGCCATGTACATAGAAACTTATACTAATCAAGCTTAACTCTTTTCTTTTTTGTTCATCTTCTCAATAATCATGTAAACTAGTTCATCAAGCTCTTTGTTTTTATCATTACTACTATTCCTATCAGTACCAATCTCCTTATTTGTTTCATTAATATCAAATGGCATTTCATATCAAAGTACAGCATAATTCACCTCATTAGATTCAATTAATACACCATAATATTATACTATATTTTTACAGTGACCTCCATTTACATTTATAATCCAAAAAATAAAAAAGAAAGATATTTCTATCTTTCTCATCTTAGTGCGCCCGGCATGGGCGCAATCTAACGGGTGAGAGTCCCGAACACGCCCTAGTAGTGGGAAGTGTATAGCTTAAGGCAAGGGTGTCCTTGGCGACGAGGAATCTGAAGGAAGCCAGCGGCAAATCTCTGGTCTGACG
>CALJSV010000038.1 GCA_937976095.1 uncultured Clostridia bacterium
CAGCCCCCTCTTCTTGAAGAAATCCTTCGCCACCTCTCCCCTGAAGCCCATCACGTCCTCCCTCGAAGCCTCCCCCATCGCCGGGTCGACTGTCGACGAGTCCTCCCTCGCCGAGCCATCGGTCGGCGAATCACTCAGCCACTCAGCTACTGCCTTCAGACAATACATATAAGTGCCCCTCGAACTATCCCTTAGCTTACCATCAGATACCAGTTTATTTAATACCTGATCATATTTGACCAGTGCCTCTTGTACATCCAAATGTCTCACCGCCTTTTTAAAAGATACCTCTACCGTTACCATAAATGCCTATTCCCTATTCTCATTCTGTCCTTTGTAACGACTTTTCCTAGGAAATAATCCTACCAAAGGCTAGAGAGCTCTATATTGGTGGTAACTTCGACATATAGTACCTTTCCTATCCGTTACCACCATACCCTTACTGGTTTACTCGTATTCTCCTGTATTGAATTCAAGGACAAATTCGTATTTTTTCAAGTGGATAGTCACCACTCGCCTTGACTTACCCTTGTACTTCTGGACGTTGGTAAACCTCTTTTCCTCATCGCTTAATATCAGCTCCATCCTCCTAAATGCCTTCAAGATCTCCTCCACCGACTTCCCTCCGGAGCACTTCTGGAGTATGAACTTGAAGTTGGAGGGGGCTATGTTGAGGTACCTCCCCTGGTTGGTCTCGAAGCATATGTTCTTCCCGGCAGAGGAGAAGGCTCTGATGGTGTCCATTGCCTCTATGGCGATATGGGTAAAAAACTCGCTCTTAGTCATAGACTCAGCCCCTCCTCTCTCACTCTGCAGCCGCTGCAAGCTTTGTATTTGGCACGACCCTAGTTATGACTATGTTGCTGCCCCTGGAGATGCAGCTAACTGTCTCCACAGTGCTCTTGCAGCTTCTACACTTGGTTTCTTGTACAAGCAGCCCACTCGCTTTAAACCTATACAAAAACCTGCTGCAGCGCGGGCAGCAAACGTTGATATAGTCTACCGGACTCAGCACCTCCAAAATGTCCAGCCTTATACTCTCGTTCTTGCTGTACTCCACTGAATCAGCTATTTTCAATGCTTCTGATAGCATCTATAAACACCTCCCTATTCTTTCTACCTCAAGCTTGTCCTCTAACCAAGCCCTGCGTCCCCTGCGATCAGCACTACCTCCTCTATTCCGCAAGGTCTAAGCTGATCTAGTAATATATCTTTATATCTGGCCTCAATTATGCCGGCAGAAAACTCGTCCGCTGCGCTTAGAGCCAGCTTTTTATCACTCAAATCCCTTACTCTAAGTGGCATAATAAACTGGTTGTAGGACACAGGAGTCATGTGCTCAGCCATAGCTTTTATAGGCTTTTCCAGACTTGTGCCCTTCACATCATCCAGGATGCAGTCCTCAGCTTTTGCCTCAAGCTGCTTTGGGGTTATATCCGCAGCCGAGCTTGCCTCAGGATAGGCTCTGGCAAGAGCATGCTGAGCCAGAAGCTGATCCGATAGCAGACTGGCATTATACTCAGATATAGCGTTGTAGATACAGCTTTGAAGGTATTTAACGGGGGAGCTAATAGTAACTCCAAAGGCTGCAGCTCTTTGCATGTTGGCAATAGCAAGCCCAATAACATCTGAGCTAAGAGCTTTCAGGTTTTCCCTTACCAGCTCTAGCGGGGTCTTCAGGTTGGCTTCTGCAAAGTTTTTGTTGAAATACAGGTTTTGGATGGCCATCTTCACACTGTTTACCAGCTCAGGCATATCTGAGCATACCTCTCCCAGCTTGCAGCTCTCTAAAAGCTCCGCAAGCTTCTCCTTATGTCCTGTGTCAGAGCATTTTTCAATCAATCCATCCTTCACCTTATCACCACTATGATTGAATGATTGATTGATATTATATATATATTTATTCTCTGTAGTAGTCTCTGGTATTGGTCCCCCCAAGTTGTCCATATCGTTAGGACAATTTGGGGGTATCGTTAGGTCATTTTGTCCATATCGAAGTGGAACATTTGCCTTTTCGATAGGGACATTTTGTCCTGATGGAGAATCAGCTTGATCTGCAGCATCAAAGTACTGCTTTATCCTGTCGCTAAGCACCTCATAGTCGATACTGTACCAGGTAGTCTTGTCAAAGTTATGCTCGTTGAAATTGCCCGTCAGCACTATACCGTCGCTAATCAGCTTCTTCATAGCTCTTGATATGGTCTTTACATCCCAAAAAGGAAACTGCTTGCTCCAGTCGTTCATGGTGTTGTATATCCACTTCCTGCCCTCTATGACATGCTTGCTTAGATTTAGCCAGTAATGCACCTGTTGAAGCACTATAGCAGCATTAAGCCCTATTGCAGCTGCAAGTGATGGCTGTATAACCAATGGATTCTCATCCAGCAATAATGTTTTTGATGTCATCCTAACTCTCCCCCTTATATACCGATTAGCTTGCCTGGCTCTATCCCCAAGCGCTCAAATTCATCCAGTAGCTTCTTAAGATCAACCTTGTAAAGCTTCGTGCGCTCAAACCTATAGGCTTCGCTGTTTTTCTCAAGCACATAGCCTTTATCCACAAGCTCAGTTAGCTTCTTCCGGACGGTCTTGGCAGAGTCGATAATGAGTACCTCCTCTGCCAGCTCCTCAGCCTTCTTAAAGAACCAGCCCTCCATCAGCGGCATGCTGATCCTCTCTCCGATAGACTCAGCCCTTGCCTGCTCTGCTATTATCAGCCTATCAAACCGCTCTGCCTCATAGGTTAGCTCTATCATCCGATCAAGTAGCACAGCCTGAAAGGCATCGCCAGTAAGTGCCACCAGTTCTTCCTTTACAGTTATGCGTTTATATTTTCTATTGTTTTGGCTCATGCCTTTATCACTCCTTACTACTTCTCGAAAAATTCCTCAAACTGCTTTGAGAGTTTTTTTGTCTGTCTAGTCAGAATATTGTTAACATTATCCACAATATTGTTAACATTAACTGTGTTATTGTTGACAACATCACTGTTTATGTCTACATTTACTATGTTTTTGCCATCATAAACCCTGTTATTGCATGCAATTACTTGGTTATTGTCAGCATTAACTATATTTTTGTGCTCATTAACCGTGTTTTTACTTACAACAACTATATTCTTAAACCTGCTTGCCTCCAGCAGAAGGTATTCCTCATAGGCGAATACCTTCTTTCTCCTGCTGCAGCCACTAAAAAACATCTCCTGTATATATGCCGAGGTCAATATCTGATAGCGACTGTATAGGTCCTTGTCAAATATCCCTAGTTCTACCGCATACTCTACAACTGCGCTGCAAAAAGCCTTGTCTGAGGCTATCTCCTGACATATCTCAGCTTTGGCATAGTAGCTTTCCCTGAGCAGGTGTATAAGCAGCTTTATTATAAGCCCAAGGCCAGCAATTCCATGCCGAGCTTCTATGCACATGAATTCCTTTTTGCTGATAAAATCCAAGTCTACAGTAACTACATCCAGCCCTGCCTTTATAGGTCGTGCCATACTTATCACCTTCTGCCTTTATTCATTTGAAACTGCTTCCAGCTCCTGCTCTCCCACAATCTCCTCATAGTATGCAAGTGCAGTAAGTGCCCTTGGATCATCTACATAGTCACTGACCCTTATAATGTTTTTTATATCAGGGCTCAGGGCTTTTGTGATCAGCTCACTGGCTTCATTTCCACCGCCACCCAGCAGGATCAGGCCTGTTATAAAGCTTGTGCTTATTCCCTGGTTGTTTAGCTTCGTCAAATACTCATCAGCTATCTTTGAAATTGTCTCCTCGTAGTAGGGAGCTTTAAATGCGTTGAGATCATACTCTTTTTTGCTTGTATAAAGGTTTCCCTTAAGCTCGTCGTCAAAGAGGACATTTACAAAATCCGATCTGGTGAAGCTTAGCAGGTCTGCTGATGTGGTCAAATCCCTGCAAGCCTTGTCTAGTGCGTTATTTATGCCTCTATTGATTCCGAACATAGCTTCCGTATAGAAGCTCCCATCCTTAATACCTGCGGAGTCCGAGCTGCCTCCCCCTATATCCAGCCCCAGAAGTATTCCACCACGTCTCAGTAGTCCTTTTAGTTTCTCTTCTGTACTCAGCTTTTTTTCACGCTGGAGCTTACTGATAAGGTAGTTAAGCGGTGCAAAGCATTCAGGAAGCATCTCTATTTCTTCCTTTGGGATATCTAAAGTGACTTCCCGCCTGCCCAGCAGAGTAGTATTAAACTTCATCTTGTGCTGACCTGAAATGTTCTTCTTAAACTCATTGATCTTTTCGTTTGAGTATTGCTTTTTGTCATCCTTATAAAAGAACTCATGAGCAGGAAGGCCTGTCCCAAGCTTTATTTTAAAGGTATTCTCCTCTGGAAATTCTATAGCCAGAGAAGCTGCCATACCTATTATCATAGACTTTATCAGCATTGTGTTGCTGCTCTTGAAGCCACCCTTGCTCTCTATGATGTTGCCTGTCCTTGCAAGGCTTGCAGCGAAGTAATGCTCGTACTCCTGGCTGCCGTTTATGCAAAGGTCTACATCCAGGAAATCCAGAGGATCGCCCTTATCCCCTCCAAATATGCATCTAGCCTCATATGCCTTTTGAAGTATCGTCCTTATATATCTGATATTGCCGTTGACAATTATCTTTAGGGTGTCATTCCCCGGATCACACGCCACCGGGATTAGTCTTTGGCTTATGCTGTTATTAGTCATTGTCTTTGTCCTCCTCGCTTTTCTTTTCTTCTTTTTCATGCTGCTACGCTTCGCTTTCTTTGTAGGTTACCAAAGTCATTATTATTGCTATGGTTACTGCTATAGTTGGAATAAAGGTTATAAACTCATAAAGCATTTTGTTGACCTCCTCTTTCAGTACTGCGGACTTTCTACATGCCAAACATAGAAAGTTGTTCGTTAATGGTATAATTTGCCCAAATTACCTCTACCCTCTTTTTGCCTTGCTCTGCTGATGTCTCAAACTCTAACTTGTCCCATCCATCAAGGGTATCGTTATATAAATCCGAATTATAACCACTCAAAACAACTTTTCCTGAATGTTTCTTCAACAATTTCAGTAATCTCTCATGCTCTCCGACCTCTGTCATTTCCACATTGTAATACCTCTGCCTCCTGGTACTTAAAAGGTAAGGCGGGTCTACATATATAAGACAATCCTTAGTGTTATACTTTTCTATTAGCTTAAGTGCATCCTCATTTTCAATTTCAGCTTGCTTGAGCCTCTCAGCAGCTTCGAGAATACTGTCAGGCAGCTTATTCCAATCACCTATTACCCTTTGTTTACTCTGAGCTCCTAGTACTGGTCCAGCATGGCGCCAGCTGGAGCTATAGTATTGCATACCGGCTCTAGCCATGTTTGCTCTAATCAGGAACAACCTTGCTCTTTCCATATCTGTGCCAGTTCGATCATAAGAGCCTTTATACTCTTCTCTACTGTATGGCGTGCAATATATAAGTCTTGCAAGCTCAGATGGGTTATCTCTGATGCACCTGAACAGGTTAACAACTTCGCTGTCCAGATCATTCAGAATCTCTGTATTGCATTGACTCTTACTAAAAAACACAGCCCCTGCTCCAAAGAAAGGCTCTAGATAAATCTTATGGATGGGCATAAGATTTACTATTCTTCTGGCAATACTCCATTTTGTACCTGGCCATTTTAGAACCTTCATTTTACCACCTGCTTAAAGCCTAAGCTTTCAAATTGCTTTATAAGCTCATCCGTATCATTATGCTCCTCAATATTTAGCTCTTTAGCCAATGCAGCAAGAGCAGTTGCTATGGTCAGCCCATCTATATAATTGTTTAATGCTCCACTTAGCTTCTCAGTATTATAAAAGACATCATCCAGCGATCCTAAGCTAGTTCCAGCATCCCAGTCAGGTATGCAGGCAAACCACCCTGCTCTACACCTGCCAAAGTAAACCGTTAATCCTGAGCGACTTTCTATATGTATCTCATAATGATTACCATACTCTTTAAAGTACGTTACCCTGCCTGCCCACTTCTCGCCTTCACTGTCCTTGCATTGAAAGCTTATTAATCCCTTGTTTTCCATATATAGCACCTCCTAAACACTTCTACTTCTTAGGCTTATCCCTATCCACTTCAAATGGCAGCTCAATATCTATCTCATATCTTTTCATTACATCCTCACCTCGCATACTTGGTTCTAAGCTCAAATTGATAGTCATTATAGTTCCTATCAACCTTTTTGCTTTGTATTATCATTTGCTTCTTTTGCTCCTTCTTCCGCTTTGCTTCCTGATACTCAGGGCATGTCCCATGGCAGCCAGGAGCTCTTTTGTCGCAATTAAGGCACATATTCAATCTCCTATCTCTTGAGTTTTGTATTTGACCTGATCTACCGTAAGCTGTCCTGAGAGTATCAGCTCTATTAACCTTCCTTTCTGATAAGGATCAGGCATGTCGCTCTTGAGTCTTTTTAGAAAGTACAAGCTATCGCTCTCGTCCACCACCTCTGCATAAGGCTGCTCGTTCTTATAAAGCATATCCCCTGCATTAAGCTGTATATCTGTAATATGTATCTGCTGCGGCAAAGCCTTTGGCTTTCTTATCACTGTTCTTTTGGCCCCTCGTCTCATACAGCACCACCCTGGATGACCTTTAACTCGGACTTAGAATCCATAATCTCACCCTCTCAAATAGTATTTCATGTGATTTATAAGTATCAGCGCACTGCCTATTACTAGTCCAAGCTCTACTGCCCTACCCACCAAGCTCTCCATGGGAAAATGGATGGGAAATCTCGCCCTTGCCTTTGAAAATGGATAAAGCAGCAATACCCCTTTTGTATTGAACATGTCGCACAGCAGGTGCACATTGTATGAGACTATAAACGATATCCAGTAGCTTAGGTTAAAATACAGCGGCACTCCCAGCACCAGGCTGGCTGCAATACTGTGGGTAATCCCCCTGTGACGGGATAAAAATATTATCAGCGATATAGCAGCAGCCAATGCAAGTACGACACTCCCTGTTGTCCACGCTTTATAAAAAAGCGCCACCGCCAGCACCATGTAGCTGAGCTTACCAACGGGCAGATATTTATTGATTGTACTTTTCTCAGTATCCGCATCCGGCACTATTGCTGCAATTACACTTATAGCGACTGATGCTATATCAGTACCTAGTCCAAGCTGCTTGCAGATAAGCACCGATGCAGCTGCGCTTATAACTATGTGTGAGCTGCCTCTCAATATATCTCCCCCTTCATGCTGTCTTAGGCTTAAAAACCGGTATCTTGCGCCCTCCAAGATGCTTGCATTCTGTGCCCATTTTGTGCTGGCACTTTGTATAATGCCTACAGTTGAGGAGACAATCCATCTTCGCCTCACGCATTAAAATCCTTCTTAAACTCATCTCGAATCCCTCCTGCTAAATTAATTGGCTTGTCCTACAAAACCCTCTTTACAGGAAACCCCATCTGCGTTATAATAGGGGGCAAATAGGGTGTTCGTTTGAAGAGGTATTACCCTTCTAGAGCGTCCTGTAAAGGGTAAGAGAATCACGCTGTGTCGCCAAACATTGAGCGTGATTCTTTCTTTTTTGAAGTTTTATTCCCATTATCAGAAGCAGCTCCTTTGGCGCTTTCGCAAGCTCACTCAATGCCCAGCTCAGTATGGCTGTTAAAGCCGTAACCTGAAGCATCATAAACACCAGGTTTTTACTCATGTACCTCACCCCCTCTCTTTTGTAGATTCTGCATACTTATCATTTCAATTGCTCGGACTAGTATTTATTTTACGTATTGCCTATGACTTTGTAAGATTATTAAGACATAAGAACATTAGAGGATTTATCAATAAAAAGCTTCTGAAAAACATTGCAGTTGATATTTTAATTTCTACAATCTTAATAAGCGGCCTTGGTCTAAAATATGTGGTGTTAGCATTTAA
>CALJSV010000039.1 GCA_937976095.1 uncultured Clostridia bacterium
AAAATCATGGAATTGCTTGCCGCTTCTCTATTTTACTACAGCTCACAGAATAATTAAATACATAATTTCCTTATACCTGCATAATATATTTATTGACATAATTACTATTATCTATCTTTTGAAATATATGAATATTTGGTATTGAAATTTTCTACACCGTGTGTTATATTTTTAAATGTATCTGATTCGTCTGGGTATGGCGCAGCTTGGTAGCGCGCTTGAATGGGGTTCAAGAGGTCGCAGGTTCAAATCCTGTTACCCAGACCAGCTAAGAAAGTTAAAAGCTCAACTGCCACAATGGCTGGTTGAGCTTTCTTTATACACAAGATTAATTGAACCATGCTGCAAAAAGTCGTCCTAAATCGCGCTTAACTCGGGGCGTAGCTAACACGTAGCTAACACATAGCTAACAAAATTAGGGAGGATATTATGGCTGTTAAGAACCGATTACTTGATATAAGGCTCCGCATGGGGTACAAACTTCAAAAGGACTTTGCTGTATTTTTAGGTGTAGATCACACTCATTATAATAGGTGGGAAAATAATAAGATACAGCCAGATATTGATAAAATAATCGACATACTAAATAAGTTAAACATGAAGTTCGAAGAGGTCTTTTATAAGGTAGCTGAGTAGCTATCTTTTTTTAATACATAGATTGAGTTGTTTTTAAATTTTATTTAGTGGACATGCAATATTATCTAGATACCCTCATAGTATATAGTAAATGAATATCCGATAAGGGGAGAGATGAATATGGAATGGTTAAACTTACTACTTTTAGACGGATTTAATAAGTTTGTAAGCTGCCTGCCTTATGCTGGAGTACATGTGTTGGGTGAGCCGGTAGGGATTTACACCTATAAGCTGCTCCTGCTGATCCTGTCTGGTGAGGTTATAGTGCTCTGTACAAAGAAGGTGAAACGATGATAGTAGAAGGATTGATTTTGACAGCCTGCCTTTACACCATCGATCAGCTGTATGACCGGAACCGCCGCAGGCTTAAGCGCAAATGGAAAGAAGTCATGGAGGGCTGCGGTATCAGAAATAAGTTTGAACAGACCTTTGAGGTGCTTAAGGCTATAGAGAAGAAATATGGCTTTGACCTTATCGTGAGCCTACCAAAGGGCTTAAGCTACGAGAAGTTGGAGGAAAAGATACCAGAGATAGAATCCGGTCTTGGCTGCGTAACAGAAATGGAGTGGAAACGATTTAAAGGGTGCGCTTATCTCAAAGTTGCGCTGGATGATTACGATAGCACCAAGAAATTTCAACCGGTGCATACAAAGGGCCCTTGGGAGCTATATTTCGGAGAGACTTTCTTTCAAGAGATGATTATTGCCGACTTAAAGGAGATGCCTCATGTACTCGTGGCCGGGGCAACCGCCAGCGGAAAGTCGCGCTGCGTATTTATAGCAATTACAAACCTCCTCCACCAGTACGATGAAAGCCAGGTTGCTTTATATTTAGCTCAAGTATCGGATAAAAAGGATCTGCAGAAATTTGCCCACTGCAAGCAGACACAATACTTTGCGAAAAATCTCCAGACCACTGATCAGCTGCTCAAGTATCTGTTAAAACAAATGGAAGAGCGCAATAAAAAGCTTGGGCTCCTAAACAATATCTATGAGTACAATAAGGCTAACCCAAAAGACACAATCAAAACCAGCTACTTGGTAATTGACGAGGGCGCCCGGCTAATGCCCGGAGAGAAAGGCATAGACCCTGATTATGAGATAAAGAAAAGAATCATGGCCAATCTTATACACCTCTCCCAGGAGGGCCGCTCTGCTGGCATTTATATCATCGAAAGTCTGCAGCGTCCTGATAAGGCAAACCTAGATCCGAATATCAAAGCTAACTTCAATATTAAAATAGGCTTTAGAGCCAATAATACCGCATCTAGCAAGGTTATGGCAGATGATGACTCACTTTACAATCTACCTAACAGGGAGGCCATATTTATGGGCTCTGAATTTAAGACTCTCAAGACCCCATACATTGATGATGCACTAATCAAAGAGCTGCTTAAAGATAAATACGAGGATGATCACAAGTATGTTAATATATACCCTCATGCACCAAAGGAAGAAACTCAGGAAAACCAAAGCCAAGACATACCAAAAAAGAAGCCTATTCACAAGCCTAAAAGTAAGGGAGTTGTAAAGAAAAATGAGAAGTCAGCATGATAAGCAAATATACAAATTCCTGGAGGATATTGGCCTAGGCATCACTATTAACCAGGCGGCCTTAATGTTTTTCCCTCGCAAGTTCGCATATGACTATGCCAGGCAAAGACTCAGACAAATGCACCTCAGGCACCTGATTAAAAAATACACAAATCCTTTTACTGGCGAAATTATCTACTATATAGAGGATAAACCCTCATATCATAACAATGCTATACTCAACGTATATGCTAATTTTATCGCTGTAGGATATAACGTATCTTACTTTAAAAATGAACAGCAGTGGCTGGAAGGAAAGTACAGATCGGATGCTTTTATGATAGTAGAG
>CALJSV010000040.1 GCA_937976095.1 uncultured Clostridia bacterium
TAGTAGTGTAGATCTACAGATAGTCAGACCAAAGGATAGAATAAGAATCGGAGACTTTGAGGTTGAGTTTATTAAAACCAGTCACAGCATTGCTGATTCGGTAGCTATAGCAATACACAGCCCTGTTGGGACAGTTGTTCACACAGGTGATTTTAAAGTTGACTACCATCCAATAGATGGTGAGGTTATGGATCTTCACCGATTTGCAGAGCTTGGCAAAAACGGAGTGCTTGTTATGCTGGCTGACAGCACAAACGTAGAGCGTCCTGGCTACACAATGTCTGAAAGTACAGTTGGAGCTACCTTTGTTGATATGTTTAAGAATGCTCGAGGAAGGATCATTGTAGCTTCCTTTTCATCAAACATCCATAGAATCCAGCAGGTTATAAATGCAGCTGTGCTATATGGCAGAAAGGTTGCTGTTTGCGGACGAAGCATGATTAATGTACTTGGTGTAGCGTCAGAGCTGGGATATTTAACTATACCGGAAGGTGTTTTGATCGACATTGACCAAATTGATAAGTACCCGGCAGATAAAATAACTATAGTAACAACAGGAAGTCAAGGGGAGCCTATGTCTGCATTGGCGAGGATGTCTACCTCAGAGCATAGAAGAGTAAGTATTATACCTGGCGATATGGTAATAATATCAGCTACTCCAATACCGGGCAATGAAAAGCTTGTTACAAGGGTTATCAATCAGCTGTTCAAAAGGGGAGCTGATGTAATATATGAATCTCTCGCGGACATACATGTTTCTGGTCATGCATGCCAAGAGGAGCTTAAACTGATGCAGGTTCTGCTGAAGCCTAAGTTCTTTGTTCCTGTGCATGGTGAGTACAGACATCTTAAGCAGCATGCTCAACTGGCTGAAAAGATGGGAGTTGCTAAGGAAAACATATTTATTGCGGACAATGGAACCGTGCTTGAGTTCACAAAGGATACTGGAAGGACCGCAGGTACAGTATCGGCAGGCAAAGTCCTTGTTGATGGTCTTGGTGTTGGAGATGTCGGAAACATAGTTTTAAGAGACAGAAAGCATCTGTCTCAGGATGGGCTTATTATAGTAGTTGTAACAATAAGCAAGGAAACAGGCACTGTAGAGGCTGGCCCTGATATTATTTCCAGAGGCTTTGTATATGTTAGAGAGTCTGAGGATCTGATGGAGGAAGCTAAAAACATAATCAAAGAAACTCTGGCAAAGTGCGAGGAAAAGCAGATAACAGAATGGGGCACATTAAAGTCTCAGGTCAAGGATGGCCTAAAAGAATTTATTTATCTAAAAACAAAGAGAAACCCAATGATATTGCCAATAATAATGGAAATATAGAAGTCTAAGTACTATATAAACAGATTTTAAGGAGGGTCACAGATGTACGTTTATGATAAGGCACACGAGCTTGCCAAGGCACTAGTTGTATCACCTGAGTATAAGTCCTTTAAGGAAGCAAAGGATAAAATTGATGCGAGTACCCAGTCAAAAGAAATGCTTAATGATTTTAAAAAGAAGCAGTTTGAACTGCATAACCTTCAGATGATGGGACAAAACATAAGTGAACAGCAAATGCAGCAGCTGCAAGGACTATATCAGGTTATAATGCTAAATCCGGATATTGCTCAGTATTTAAGCGAAGAAATCAGGTTTAGTCAGCTTTTCTCTGATGTTTACAAGATTATTGCTGAAGCTGTTGAGCTTAATCTGGACTTTTTGAAATAGCCAACTTAAGATGTATATTAATATACATCTTTTTTACAGCAGCTCTTCTAATAAATACCCGAGGGAGAAGTGTGGTTGAAGGAAACTAAATAAGCAGTAAAGGAGGTACCGAGCCCATGCAATTTCTGTTATATGGGTTTGTGCAAAATGCTGGGCATGGGCATATGTATGGGATATAATATTGTGGCTATTGTCAATCCCGTCTCTGCCGGCAAGGCAACAGGCAAGGAATGGCCTGGATTTGAGCAAAAGTTAAGAGAGCAGGGCTATGAATTTCATGTATGGTATACGAGCAGGCAGGGTCATGCAACAGAGCTTACTAGGAAAGCTCTAAAGGAAGGCTTTGATTTTATAATATCTGTTGGTGGCGATGGTACTATGAATGAGGTAGTCAACGGCTTTTTTGAGGATGGAAGGCAGCTGAATCCGGACGCAAAGCTTGCTGTTTTTTCAAGAGGGACAGGCTGTGATTTTATAAAAAGTCATGGAATCAAAAAGGGCCTTGATGGGTTCTTAGCTTTACTAAGCAGAAATAATTGCAAAAAGCTTGATGTAGGCATGGTGCGCTATCAAGACTACACCAAGGGGCAGGTCAGCAGGTATTTTCTAAATATATCTGATCTTGGACTTGGTGGTGATACCACAAACAGAATAAATAAGACCTCCAAATCACTTAAGGGCTTTTTATCCTTTGCAATTTGTGCCATAACCTCAATACTGCTTTTTAAAAACAAAAACTATTCTGTAGTCATAGATGATCAAACTACTATAAAAGAAAGGCTCAATAGTGTAATTGTGGCCAATGGCAGGTATTTCGGAGGTGGTATGGAGGTTGCGCCTGATGCTGAGATGGATGATGGACTTTTTGATGTGGTAATACTTGGGAACCTAAGTACTTTGGAGCTTATTATGAGCTTTCCTTCAATATATAAGGGCAAGCATCTTAAAAATCCGAAGGTAAAAATATATAAAGCAAAAAAAATATCCGTTGCGTCAGAGCCTGAAGCTCTAATAGATATTGATGGTGAACAGCCCGGTACTACAGACGCTCATTTCGAAATAATTACACAAGCTATAAAAGTTATGGTATAATTTACACACATTCTGTTGAACAATATATAATAAATATGTATAATTGATAGGTGTTTGAAATTTTTGTCGAATACCTATCAATATGTTTTTAAGGAAGGTTATTATTAATGAATATTAGGGAAGATATCAGAAACGTCGCTATAATAGCGCACGTAGACCATGGAAAAACAACGCTCGTAGATTGTCTGCTTAAACAAAGCGGTACCTTCAGAGCAAACGAAAATGTTGCTGAAAGGGTTATGGACAGCAATGACTTAGAGCGTGAAAGAGGAATAACAATACTAGCAAAAAACACCGCTGTTGCTTACGGTGGTACTAAAATAAATATTGTAGATACTCCCGGACACGCTGATTTTGGCGGTGAGGTAGAAAGAGTTCTAAAAATGGTTGACAGCGTTTTACTTATAGTAGATGCTGCAGAGGGGCCAATGCCACAGACGCGCTTTGTTCTTAAGAAGGCTTTAGAGCTGCACCTTAAGCCTATAGTGGTCATAAACAAGATAGACAGACCTGACTCAAGGATAGACGAAGTAATAGATGAAATAATAGACTTGTTTATAGAGCTAGGTGCTGATGACGATCAGCTTGAGTTTCCTACTATATTTGCTTCGGCAAAGGCCGGCTATGCAAAATATAAGCTAGAGGATGAGTCGGACAGCATGGAGCCGCTTTTTGAGACTATACTAAAAAGAGTTGAGCCTCCAAAGGGATATCTGGATCAGCCTTTACAAATGCTTGTTACTTCTATCGAATATGATGAGTATGTTGGAAGAATAGCTGTAGGAAGAATAGTACGTGGTAGTATAAAGTATAACCAAAGTGCGATTCTTTGCAGGCGAGATGACACCTTTCAAAATGTGAAGATCGGCAGAATATATGAATTCTCCGGGCTTAAGCGTACGGAGGTCGAAAGTGCAATGATGGGAGACATTATTGCCATATCCGGTATAGAGGAAATCAATATTGGAGAGACAGTATGTGATACCCAAAGCCCTGAGGCACTACCTTTTGTTGATATTGAGGAACCGACTATATCAATGACCTTCAGTGTAAACAACAGTCCCTTTGCCGGAAGAGAAGGTGAGTATGTAACCTCAAGACACCTGAGGGCAAGACTCATGAAGGAGCTTGAGACAAATGTTGCTCTGAGAGTGCACGAGACAGACAGTCCTGACACCTTCGAGGTTGCAGGCAGAGGTGAGCTGCATCTGTCAATACTTATTGAGACAATGAGAAGGCAGGGCTATGAGTTCCAAGTATCAAAGCCTACAGTAATATTCAGAGATATGCATGGTGTGAGGGAAGAGCCCATAGAATATCTTATTATCGATATACCAGAGGAATATATGGGTGTAGTAATGGATAGACTGGGTACCCGTAAGGCTGAAATGGTAAACATGAGCACAAATAGCGACGGCTACCTAAGGCTTGAGTTCAAGATACCTGCAAGAGGTCTTATAGGCTATAGATCTCAGTTTATGACAGATACTAAGGGTAATGGAATTTTGCATCATATATTCTTTGGCTATGAGACCTTTAAAGGTGAAATACCAGAGAAACAAAGAGGCTCCCTAGTAGTATTTGAAGCAGGAGAAACAACCACCTATGGACTATACAACGCGCAGGAACGCGGAGAGCTGTTTATCGGTGCTGGTATACATGTTTATGAGGGTATGGTAATAGGAGAAAATGCCAAATCCGGAGATATAGAGGTTAACGTTTGCAAGAAAAAGCATGTAACAAACATGCGAGCTTCAGGCTCAGACGATGCACTAAGACTATCGACCCCAGTTGATATGAGCTTGGAAAACTGTTTGGAGTTTATTGCTGCAGACGAGCTTGTTGAGATCACTCCACAGAGTATTCGACTAAGGAAGAAAATCTTAGACAGCAACGCAAGAATGAGATCTAACAAAAAGAATACATAGTAAGCTGCCGGCTAATAGCTGCCAGCCTACAGGGAAAGCATATACCCTGTAGGCGGACAGCAGGAGGCCGGCGGCTTTTGTGTTTTTTGGCTTGTCAAAAAATGTTGTACAGAGTATAATATATAAGAATAAAGGTTGGGTACTATGTCGTGGAGGTTAATATGAGTGAAAAAAAGAAATCGGGAGTTTTAAAAGCAATAATTGGACTAATAAAATTGTTGTTTTTTTTATTGCTTGTTGCCGCTTTAGGCATATACTTTTACTATAATAACAATCTAAAGCCGGTATCCACTGTAAGTCATGAAATAGAAATAGAAATACCTAAGGGCTATGGTATTAAGTCTATTGCCACTTTGCTGGAGGATAAGGGTGTAATAAGAGATGATTTAAGCTTTTTGGCATATTGCAGGCTTAATAAGACCGGAGGAAGGTTTCAGGCAGGAAAGTATGTCTTAAATAGTGCATCAGCAGTACCTGAAATAGTAGAAAAGCTTTCTTTGGGACAAGCGAAGATCGATACAGTGAAATTTACTATACCGGAAGGCTATGAGCTCAGACTTATGGCAGATAGATTTACTGAGCTTGGGCTTATGGATAAGGATACCTTTTATGAAATAATTAAAGAAGAAATATATGATTTTGACTTTTTGCAGGAGATACCAGATAGAGAATTAAAGCTTGAAGGTTATTTGTTTCCGGACACCTATGAGGTTTTTAAGAATGCTAAGCCTGAGGAAATTATAAGGAAGATGCTAGGAAGGTTCAACCAAGTTTATTCCCAAGAGTTCAGAAACAGAGCTAGAGAGCTTAATATGACTACTGACCAAGTAATAACTTTGGCATCTATAATTGAAAGGGAAGCGAAGCTTGATAGTGAGAGAAAGCTTGTTTCTTCTGTTTTCCATAATAGAATAAAGAAAAAAATGATGCTTCAATCCTGCGCTACAGTGCAGTTCGTATTAAAGGAGCGCAAGGAGGTTTTGACCTATAAGGATCTGGAGATAAATTCTCCTTACAACACCTATAAGTTTACCGGGCTTCCTCCGGGACCTATAGCATCACCTGGTTTAAAGTCTATTGAGGCAGCATTATACCCGGAAGCAACGGATTATTTATACTTTTTTGCGAGGGAAGATGGCTCTCACGTGTTTAGCAGAACCTACCAAGAGCATTTGAATGCACAGAATAAAAAGAAGAAATAGTAAGACAATAAAATACATGGTATTTCCATGTATTTTTTGCAGAGTAAGAGGTGATTTAGTGTCAAATATCAATCACGAATATATACAAAGCTATTTATACGGTGTTATTCCCCCCAGCCAAGGAATACTAAAGGAGCTTGAAGAGTATGCGGAGCAAAACAACGTGCCTATAGTTACTCCAGACGTTGCTGGGCTTATTGCTGTACTTGTTAAGACTGGAAGGGTAAAAAGAATTTTGGAGGTAGGCACTGCAATTGGCTACTCCTCCATACTTATGGGTACCCATATGCAAAGCTATGCCGGTAAAGATTTTTCCATAATAACTATAGAAAAAAACGAAGAGTCAGCTGAGTTAGCAAAGCAAAACATAAAAAAGGCAGGCATGGAGGATAATATTAAGGTGCTTACAGGGGATGCAAGTGAGCTTCTTGCATCAGTAGAGGGTAGCTTTGATATGATTTTTGTAGATGCAGCTAAGGGACAGTATATGGATTTTATGGAGCAAAGCATCGGAAAGCTAAAGCTAGGTGGACTTTTTGTCTGTGACAATGTGCTATTTAGAGGTATGGTTGCAGAAAGAAGCCTTCTAAAGAGAAGAAAAATTACAATAGTAAAGAGACTAAGAAAATTTCTAGAGTTTATTTCAAAATGCGAAGAGCTTCAAACTACAATAATTCCAATGGGGGACGGTGTCTCCATCAGTTGCAAGCTCAAGGAGGTTAGTTTTAATGAGAAGGCTTGAATTACTTGCTCCAGCAGGCAATATGGAAAAGCTGAGAATGGCTCTTATATATGGCGCAGACGCAGTATACATAGGCGGAGAAAAGTTTGGACTTAGAGCAGCCGCAGGAAATTTTGACCTTGAAGAAATAAGGCAGGCTGTTGAGCTTACTCATAGCATGGGTAAGAAAATATACATAACAGTGAACATTATTCCTCACAATGAGGATCTTATAGAGCTTCCGGCATATCTTAAGGAGCTAGAAGCTGCAGGAGTGGATGCAATAATAATTGCAGACCCGGGAGTATTTATGATAGCCAAAGAGGCAGTGCCTGATATGGAGCTTCATTTGAGCACACAGGCAAACAACACAAACTATGCAAGCACTCATTTTTGGCATAAGCAAGGCATAAAAAGGATAGTGCTGGCTAGGGAGTTAAGCTTTGATGAAATCAAGGAAATAGCTGATAAAGCGCCTGAAGGTCTTGAATTTGAGGCTTTTGTACATGGCTCCATGTGCATTTCATACTCTGGTAGATGCCTGCTTAGCAACTACATGGTAGGAAGAGACGCCAATAAGGGTGAATGTGCACATCCATGCAGGTACAAATACTACGTAGTAGAAGAGAGAAGACCTGGGCAGTATATGCCTGTAGAAGAGGATGAGAGAGGAACCTATATCTTCAACTCAAAGGACCTATGTATGATTGAGTATATACCTGAAATCATACAGTCAGGCATCACAAGTTTTAAAATAGAAGGAAGAATGAAGAGCTCATACTATGTAGCGACAGTTGTCAGGGCATACCGTATGGCTATAGACAGCTATATGAAGGATCCGGAGAGCTACGTGTTTAAGCAGGAATGGTTTGATGAAGTCAACAAAGCCAGCCACCATGAGTTCAGTACAGGCTTTTTTCATAACAAGCCTGACAGTAAGGGACAGATATATGATACATCAGCCTATGTGAGAGACTTTGCCTTTGTAGGCGTAGTAAAGGACTATGATGAAGCAACCGGTATAGCTACTATAGAGCAAAGAAATAAGATGCTTGTAGGAGACGAAATAGAGATAATTGGTCCAGGCAAAGAGCTGTTTATGCAAACTATAGACGCGATGT
Organism: uncultured Clostridia bacterium; assembly: GCA_937976095.1. GTDB lineage: Bacteria > Bacillota > Clostridia > Lutisporales > Lutisporaceae > CALGKJ01. The sequence continues at coordinate 7,782 of CALJSV010000040.1, forward strand.
GGAATCAGGATGGAGAGGAAATCCAGTCTGCACCACATCCGCAGCAGATATTGACAATGAAGATGAAGCAGCCTGTGGCAAAATATGATATATTGCGAAGGGAGAGAAAAGATGGTGAGTGAAGCTGTAAATATGGGAGCAGTGAATATTATGGGGCAGCAAAAGATGGACAGACCATTGATAATTGGAATAACAGGGGGAACAGGCTCCGGGAAAAGTACTATAGCAAGAGCAATTTTTGAAAGCATTCCGGAAGCAAACGTAGCAATAATTGAGCAAGACTGCTACTATAAGGATCAAAGTCATTTACCAGCTGAGGAAAGGGTAAAGGTAAACTATGATCATCCACTCGCCTTTGACACGGACCTTCTCGTAGAGCACATAAGGGCTCTATTGCAGGGACAAGCTATTGATAAGCCTCAGTATGATTTTACCGTGCATAACAGAAAGGTAGAGAAAATAAAGATAGAGCCAAGAGACATTATACTTGTTGAAGGTATATTGGTGCTTGATTGTCCTGAGCTTAGAGAGTTAATGGATATTAAGATATTCGTAGATACAGATATGGATGTTAGAATAATAAGAAGAATTACAAGAGACATGAGTGAAAGGGGAAGGACCTTAGATTCAGTAATAGATCAGTACCTGACAGTAGTAAAGCCAATGCACTTCGAATTCGTTGAGCCTACTAAAAGATATGCTGATCTAATTATCCCTGAAGGCGGGCATAACTTTGTTGCTATAGACATTATGGTTACAAAGATAAAGTCTATCCTGGAGCAAAAGAATAAATAAGACATAACAAATGAATAATCTTCCTAAATCTGACAACAATAAAAAGAAGGTCTGCAATTGCACTACCTTCTTTTTTATTTTGAGTCAAGACTTGGGAGGAATATATGAGCGAAGAAAAATTCTGGATAGAGGAGCTTAGAACACAGCGGAAGCATAAGAGCTTTTACTATGTATTGCAAAAAGGCAGAATGAGGTATCTGGCAGCTTTTTTCATCCTTATATTTGCTATGCTGCTTTCAAGATTATTTTATATACAGGTACTTATGCAGGATCAGTATAGCCAAAAGGCCGTACAGCAGAGAATGATAACAATTCCCTTGGAGCTTAACAGAGGAGAGATATTTGACAGGAACCTTATACCCTTTACTGATAGAGAGGTAAGAAAGGTTATTATTGCCTATCCGGCTTATATACATGATAAGGAAGCTGCAGCAGAAGCAATTACAAAGGCTTGTGACCTAAAGCTGGAAGAGGTAATAAATAAGCTTGGAAGCACCTTTGATACACAGGAGTTTATATCCAAGGATAACTCAAATGATCAGCTTCTGCTTATTGAAAGCGGAAGAATAAAAGGAGTTATAGCCGTTGAAAAAAAGATAAGATACTCTGAGGATGGAGTCGCAAGGCATGTAATTGGGTATGTACGCAAAAGCGATAAGACAGGTCAGATGGGATTAGAAAAAAGCATGAACAGCTTTTTGAAGGGCGGAGGCGCTGACAGCATAGTAGCGGTGGTTGACAGTCGAAAGAGTATTATTCCGGGACTTGGCTTTAGAAAGGTTGATGCCACAGAGCAGGGAGAAGGCTACAATATAAAGCTTACCTTGGATTTTCACATACAAAGCATTGTGGAGGAAGTCCTCAAAAGGAACAACATCAACGGTGCAGTAGTAATTATGGATGTGAAGACAGGGGAAATACTCTCTATGGCAAGTTATCCGGACTATGATCAGAACGATCTTACAAAGCATATGAGCAGCTCAGGCACTGAGCTTATCAATAAATCAATATGGCAATTTGACTTTGGATCATTATTTAAGACTGTTGTTGCCGCTGCTGCATTAGAAAGCAATGCAATAGACCTAAACGAGAAATACCTCTGCGAAGGAAGTATAGAGGTTGGCAATAAAATGATAAAGTGCTCTACACATAAGACCCATGAAAACAGACTTATTGATATCCATGAGGCTTTTGCACTATCCTGCAATACTACCTTTGTAAAGGTAGGGATGGCTGTAGGTTCGGATAAAATATTGGAAATGGCAAAAAAGCTTGGCTTCGGTGAGAAGCAGTGTCACATGCTCTTAGAGGAGAAAGCAGGCTATTTGCCCACCTCCCAAGAGGATGGAATCGGCAATATATCTATTGGTCAAGGAAAGATACAGGTAACCCCTATACAGGTAGCAAATATGATGGCAATAATTGCAAACAGCGGTATAGCCCATGAAGCTAGGCTGGTTGACGAGCTGGTTAATGCTGATGGCGTGACTGTAAAGAAAATGGAAAAAGCAATACCAAGAGTTGTTCTATCCTACAGCACAGTGACACAGCTCAAAAAGATGCTTGCTGAAGTGACAAAGACAGGTACGGGAAGACAGGCAAACATGGATGCCTATGGTGGAAGTAGCGGAAAGACCAGCTCGGCAGAAACGGGTATAAAAAGCGGAGAGATAGTGCATGGCTGGTTTGCAGGCTACCTGCCTAATAATTCACCCAAATATGCAATATCCGTATTTGTGTACAATGGCCAGTCCGGAGGAAAGGCTGCCGCTCCTGTCTTTAAAGAGATAGCTACTGAGATTATGGAAAAATATAAAAGATGATGCTTTGAGTATCCTTTAAGAAGTGTTGCGATTGCAATATCTTATTAAAGGATATTTATTTTTAATTGGAACATGCACAAAACACTTCCAAAACTCATATTATTTAGAGTGACACGGTTTTTTCTTGATTCACGTATCAAATTAAAATTACTTTGCCAAAGTAGTATTACTTTGCATCTATATGGCGTTATCTACATAGAGCAAGGTCACAAAATTGGAGGTGTGAACATGTTTTTGATGCTGACATCAATAATAGCCTCTACCATAAGGGATTTGGTCTTGTTTTTTGGTTATGTCCAAAATGTAAACTCCTTTCCTCAGCCTTTAAGTGCAGAGGAGGAGCAGCGTTACCTTGAGGAATATAGAAAGGGTAATGAAGATGCCAAAAACATACTGGTTGAAAGAAACTTAAGACTGGTTGCACATATAGTAAAAAAATATACCAACACAGGCAAAGACATAGACGACCTCATATCCATCGGAACCATAGGGCTAATAAAAGCAATCATTACTTTTAACGAGGAAAAGGGTACAAGACTGGCTACTTATGCCGCTCGATGCATCGAAAATGCCATCCCCTCACTACGGAAACATTCAGGTACTCGCACCGCTACCCATTGCAGGAAAGTATATCTGATATGTCAACGGTAGGAGGGCGGATTAGACATTACAGGTTAATGAAAGGGCTGAAGCAGAAGGATATATACGAAAAAATTGGAATTAGCTAATCTACATATATTCATTATGAAAATAAATCAACTACATATTTTGAGCTTGAGCTATGCAATAAGATTTGTAAAGTCATAGGGATAGAGCCTGCTCTTGTTTATGATGAATATTTAGCTTTTCTTGCGTCTGATTATGGGACAAGCATCAGAGCTTTCAGGAGAAACTACAAGCTTACTCATAAAAAATTTGGGGAATTGATTGGCATGCATCCAAAGATTTCTTCAAGATGGGAGAAGGGAAGAAGTGAACCGACAAGGGTGTCGTATGAAAAATTAAAGGAGTTGTTTATAGAATATAACTATAACATATGAAGAGGAAGTGATGATTGGGTAATATTGAGATCGAACTTGAATTTCCATAAGCAGTGATAACATCTACTTATGAGTTGGTAAATGGAGAGGTGATTATAGATGTTTGTAGGAAGACAACAGGAACTAAAAAAGTTAAATATGATGTATGAAAGGAGTCAATTTGAGTTTGCTGTGATATACGGCAGATGGTGGGGCAGCAATCCTGACAAGAAACGGAAGGAGGAGATTGATATTCTTGCTGTTGATGATGAAAATGCAATTTTTGGAGAATGCAAGTGGAAAAATGAGCCGACAGGTATTGGAGTATTAAATGAACTGGTAGAAAAGAGCGGGCTTTTTAATCAATATAAAAGCAAGTACTACATGCTGTTCTCTAAATCAGGGTCACCAGGGAACTGAAAGGAGCTGCCGCGAAACTGGGAAATGTTGGGCTTACGGATTTGAAAAAGCTTTATGAGTAAATATAGGTAGAGGTAATATTGGATGTAAAAAGCAATGCGGGTGGAGACGGTAACAGTGCTATATAGGCAGTAAGTTTTATTTGACTGAGTTATGGGAATATTATTTATGTTTTCAAACACAAAAAAGGTGTGTATCCTTATGAAAGTAAACATAAGCACGATGTGTTGAAATAAAAACTGAGGAGTGAAGAAAGTGAATACTTCAGAGAAAGCGAAGCTTGTTGTAGAAAGTTTGACAGAAGTTATAAATAGTCATTCCAAGAATTTTAAGAAATCTAATAAAAAGCTTTTAAAATCCATAGGAGATAGCATGGATTACAGAAGAATGACTGATGTTATGACAGAAGCAATTGTTGGTTCTATTTATGTTATGGATGAATGGGAAAATACAAGTCTGAATGAACTTGATGGAATGACTCCCAAGCAGTATTTTGAAAGTTTGAGTTCTATAAATGAAATTATTGAACTGTATGCCCTGTTGGAAGAAAAAAATGGTGGTATATTACCTAATGGATTTACAGAAAGAGTAAAGAAGCTTGAAGATGTAGTTGTGCCTGATTTATTAGTAATTTCAGACTCAATAGATTTGGGCGAAAGTAAATGTTTAAACCCTACCCAAAAGGCTTCTGTTCATATTGTAGAAACATTAGGGAACCCTCAGTTTATCAACCAACTGTTAAAAGTTATTTCTCAATTGGATGATGAAAAATCTGATGAAGAAACTTTTACAAGAATAATGGATGCAATACGAGCCATTGGAGAACCTGCTCTTGATTCACTAATAGATTTGGTTGAGAATAGAACGAAAAAAGATAGGCTTTACATCTACTTAATACTTACAATTAGCAAAATAGCTTCCAGTAGTAAATCTGAACGGATTTACAGTTTGATAAAGAATTGTTTCAGAAAGAGTGAAAAGAAATATGTTGAAGCAAATGCCCTTGCTATATATGGAGATGGTCGTGCAGTTCCAGCAATCAGAGGCTATGTAGAAAAAAATCTTGAAGATTTATCATACTGGGAATATACACAACTTAGAGACGCTGTTTTGTTATTGGGTGGGAATGTGTCAGACCTTGATGAATACTTTGATGATTATGAGGATTTTGATTAATGCGACGAGGAAGAGGAACTCTATGATGAATAATTAGTCAGCAAAGAAGGGATGGCATTAATTTATGTCGAAGTTAGGAACAAAACAAAAGCCTGCAGTTATAAGAGTTAAAACACAGGAAAGGGCAAATGAGCTGATGAGAATATGCAATGAAAACGGATGGCAGGTAATAATTGGGGTGGAGTCTTATAAAGATGAGGATATTTCTGATTTTAAGAAATTAATGGGAGTAGCTGATGAGAATTTCAAGACTGTTACTAATGCAGAGAAAGTTGGGCGCAATGCCCCCTGCCCCTGTGGGAGCGGAAAAAAGTATAAAAAATGCTGTGGTAATTCATTCTAAATATAAATAGGGGTGGTAAGGTACATGAGAATAAACAATAAACCTACTGATGAGCAATTAAAAGAGCTATACGAGGCAGCATCAGCTTTTAAACAGGTGCAACCATGGAAGTGGCTGTACGATGCGAACATTATATGTGTTGAAAATCCAAACGACAAGACAATGGGATACTGTTCCGTTATGGGTAAAGCTGGAGAGCACTACGCACTTGGTGTATACCTTGGAAGCGAAGGCATCTTTGGATTTTATCATTTGATGGAACACGCAGAAACGATTCCTCGTCACCAAGCCCTGCACTTTCAAAACTGCTTGATGTGCTCCTTCGAAGACAGAGACCTTTTAGCCAATGAAGAAAGGAAACAAATAAAGGACCTGGGTCTATCGTTTCGGGGTAAGAATGCCTGGCCGGTGTTCAGACGTTATGAGCCAGGATATAATCCCTGGTTTATAAATGAAGAGGAATGTATTTTTTTAACCCATGCTCTTAAGCAGACACTTTTTGTGGCAGGTAATGTTTTGACAGGACAGCTAAAAATAGATATGGAGCATGGTAAAACCATTGTCAGATATTGTGAAGAGAAGGACGGTAAGTTGGAATGGTATAGCAAAGAGTTGCAATTGGCGTTTCAAACAGTTTCATACAGCCCAGTGAAAATCAATGATGACGTGCTTATTCAAAAGATAAAAAAGGCGGGAAGTATGGGAAATGTCTCCCTTCAGGCTGATACCTGTTATATGCCTTCTGCTGTACAGGAGAACAAAGGTGAACGTCCGTATTTTCCCAGAGTTTTCATCCTTGCAGAGCAAAAATCCGGTACGGTCATGGATTTTGAAATGTATGAAAGCATTAGTGACGATGCTAATATTACCCTTAATAAGCTGATCAATATATGCTTAGGTAAAGGCATTCCGAAAGAAATACAGGTAAGAAGCGAGGCAATGGCTGCTATATTGGACGACTTTTGTAAAAAGACCGGTATTAAGTTAAAGATTGTTAAGCGTCTTTCCGCTATAGATCAATTTATTGAAGAAATGACATATCGTTTTTAGGGATGATGGGGGTACGCTGGTTGACATGTTTCAGCAGACCACCCACGTGGAGTGTGTAGTAGGGACATTTGAATAAAGCAATTTGAATCTTTTAGGCAATGGAATATAAAACTTCCGTTGTCTTTTCTTATATATTTTATAAAAGAGGAGAATGAGAAATGGATTTTAATCCTGAATATGTGCTGCAACTGGCAATTTTAATAAACCAACTTGAGAAAAAGTATAATATTTAAATTTCATAGATATTGCAACATGCTCCTTTATTTATTCGTGAAGGGGTATTTTTATACTCAAAAAGCACTGACAAAAAGACTTTAGCATGCAAAGTGCAAGGTACAAGCCGATTTCACATATACATTAAATATGAAATAAACTTAGATAGGAGGGGGAGCATGGCCAGGTCAAAAGATACTTATCTAATTAAAGTTCATTATCCGGAAACTGAAGGAGATATATTTGAAATAAGAAGAAGAATGGGAATTGCATATACTCAATTTGTAAAAGACTATATTTTGACCTTGCCCATCAGCGATGAAGAAAAGAATAAACTATACGAAAAAGTTTCTGAACATTTGTTTATTTACAAATAGAAGATTAATCGGTTTTTGATAGAAGTATTCTAATAAATTTAATCAAGGAATGATGTAAATGAAGGCTGCGATATACTCAAGAAAAAGTAAATTTACCGGTAAGGGTGAAAGTGTAGAAAATCAAATACAACTGTGTAAAGAATATGGAATGAAATATCTTGGGCTTTTAGAAGATGATTTTACGATTTATGAAGATGAAGGGTTTTCTGGAGGCAATACCAATAGACCTCAGTTTCAGAAGCTTATTAAAGACGCTAAGTCAAAGAAGTTTGAGATACTCATTTGCTATAGATTAGACCGTATTAGTAGGAATGTATCTGATTTTTCTAAGCTTATTAAAGATTTAAACAAATATAACATAAATTTTGTTTCTATAAGAGAGCAGTTTGACACCACTACACCTATGGGAAGGGCCATGATGTATATAGCCTCGGTATTCTCTCAGTTGGAACGAGAAACAATTGCAGAGAGAATAAAGGACAATATGATGCAGCTTGCGAAAACAGGTCGCTGGCTGGGTGGAATAACGCCCACGGGTTACAAATCTGAAGCAGTGACTACCATTGACCCGAGTGGAAGAGAACGGAAAATGTTCAAGCTGACGCCGATATCTGAAGAAATAAACCTGGTTAAGCTAATTTTTGATAAGTATGTAAGTTTAAAATCTATAACGAAGGTAGAGAAATACTTGATAGAGAACAGTATTAGTACCAAAAACGGACTGGATTTTCACAGGTACTCAATTAAGTTTATTCTTTCAAATCCTGTGTATGGAATTGCAGATAAAGTGCTATATGATTATCTCATTGAGAATAGTTATGATGTTTGCTCTGATGAAGAGGAGTTTAATGGAATCAACGGTTTGATAGGGTACAACAAAACAAAGCAAGACAAGGAAAGTTACAGTGACAGATATAGAGACAGTAGTGAGTGGATAATAGCAGTAGGTATGCATTCAGGCATTATTACAAGTGCAGAGTGGATTGAAGCACAAGAGCTGTTGACGCAGAACAAATCAAAGGCCTATCGAAAAGTGAAAAGCTCCCAATCTCTGCTTTCAGGTATTCTGCGATGCTCTCATTGTGGAAGTTATATGAGGCCTAAATCAATGCAGAGAACTAATCCGGATGGCGACCAGGTGTTTTACTATATGTGCGAAATGAAAGAGAAAAGCCGGAAATCACGTTGCGATATTGCAAATATTAATGGTAATACACTTGATGCCTCTGTTTTAAAAGAGTTGAAGAATATTACAGCTAAGAATTCACCGGTATTTGAAGAGATATTTGATAAAAAAGCCTTGGTTGAGACAACAAAAGGCACTTTGCAACTAGAGATAGATGCTCTTCAGACAAAAATGACGGAGTTGGATATGTCTATTCAAAATTTAGTTGCAGCGGTAGCAAAAGGACAAAAAGATGAGGTCTTGGCAATCATTTTTAACAATTTGGAGGAATTAACAAAAGAGAAGGAAAGTATCAAGAAGCGATTGTCAGAGCTGCAAAATGTGGAAAAAGTAGCAGAGTTTAATGGAATGAATTTGGAGTTGCTTGCCCAAAGCCTTGGGACTTTGAATGACAGTGCATGGGATTTGATGGATGTTGATAACAAAAGAAGAATGATTAAAAGTGTGGTTGATAAGATAGTTTGGGATGGAAAAAGGCTTGATATGATGCTGTTTGGAAGTAAATGCATAGAGATGCCTGAAATAGAACTTCCGAGTCTACCTAACCACTTAAATGAGGAAGAAATGTTTCCACAATGTCTGCATAGCAAATGAAATTCTGATGACGATACGTGCATCTAA
>CALJSV010000041.1 GCA_937976095.1 uncultured Clostridia bacterium
GCGGAGCTTTTTCTTATAGACCATGTTGAACCATGGCAAAAATTCATGCTAAAGGCTGTGAGATAAGAGTGGAGAAAAAGAAGGCTATAGTAAATGGCAAGCTGGTACTTGAAAATATGGTCCTAGAAAATAAGGTGCTAATCTACAGTGATAGGATTATTGAGATAGCAGATGAAGCTGGCACAAGTGAAGCTTACGAGCTTTTGGATGCAAAAAACTGCTATGTGTCTCCGGGGTTTATAGATATCCATATACATGGAGCCTTCGGTCATGATGTGATGTATGCAGATGCAAGCGCTATCAAGTCTTTAGGCACTAAGCTGCTGGCAAATGGTGTCACCGGATACCTGCCAACAACAATAACTGAAAGCAGAGACAACATAAATGCAGCTCTTAGCAGCATTAGGAAAGCAATGAAGCTGCCTTCTTCAGGGGCTAAGGTGCTGGGAGCACATCTTGAGGGACCCTTTATAAATCCTAAAAGAAAGGGTGCTCACAACGAGCGGTATATCATTAAGCCGGATTATACACTTGTAGAGGATTATCTGGATGTGATAAAAATTATAACCATAGCTCCAGAGGTTGATGAAGAGCATAGCTTTATAAAAAGGGCAAACGGTGAAGCTGGCATAGTTATGTCTATAGGACATACGGATGCTGATTATGAAGAGACACTAAAAGCTATAAAAGCAGGGGCTAAAAGTGCGACGCATATATTTAATGCTATGACAGGACTTAATCACAGAGAGCCAGGGGTAGTGGGAGCAGTGCTAAGCAGCAGGCTTTACTGCGAGCTGATCGCTGATATGATACATGTACACCCTGCTTTATATTCTATGCTCATAAGTCTAAAAGGGATTGACAGGCTGATACTGGTAACGGACTCAATCTCAGCTGCCTGCATAAAGCATGGCTGCTCTGAGCTTGGCTACCATAAGCTTGGAGGACTTGAGGTTACGGTTGATGCTGAATCAGCAAGGCTTAAGGACGGTACTCTAGCAGGAAGTATATTGAGGCTAAACCACGCTGTCAGAAACATTTTACTGAATACTGATATAAGTCTGCCGCATGCAATAAGAATGGTTAGCCTTAACCCGGCAGAGCTTCTGAGAATTGCAGCTTCTGTAGGAAGTATTGCTGTAGGGAAGGCTGCAGACTTAGTTATTTTTGATAAGGATGTAGATGTAAAGGCTGCAATAGTTGGAGGCCAACTGCTATATAGGCAGTAGAAGGCAATGGTTTTGGAGGGGTTTTTATGCGTATTATAATTGTGAAGGACTATAATGAACTAAGTAAAAAGGCTGCAAATATTGTAGCCAGTCAGATGATTTTGAAGCCAAACAGTGTACTGGGGTTTGCAACTGGGTCTACCCCAACTGGAACCTACAAGGAGCTGGTTAGAATATATAATGAAGGTAATATAAGCTTTAGAGAAATAGTAACCTTCAATTTGGATGAATACTATGGACTGGATAGAGCTAATGTTCAAAGCTACTATTATTATATGAATGAGAATCTGTTTAGCAAGGTGGATATTGATTATGCCAACGTTCATATACCAGATGGAAGGGCTATAGATATAGAAGCTGAGTGTGAAGACTATGAAGCAGGAATAAAAAAGGCAGGAGGAATAGACCTGCAGCTTCTCGGAATAGGAAGAAACGGACATATTGGCTTTAACGAGCCGGATGTTAAGTTTGAGGCAAGAACCCACCTTGTGGAGCTGGATGAGGATACAATCAAGGCAAATTCGAGGTTTTTTTCCTCTGAGGAAGAGGTTCCAAAGACTGCAATCAGTATGGGTATAAAAACCATAATGCACTCAAGAAGGATAGTGCTTCTGGCAAGCGGAGAGGAAAAGGCAGAGATAATCTACAGTATGGTTAAGGGGAAGATAACTCCCGAGCTGCCTGCATCTGTGCTTCAGCTACATCCTGATGTGGTTGTTATACTGGATGAAAAGGCTGGAGCAATAATAAGCAAGCATTGTAATTGTATGACACAGCAGTAATGTATAGGGGGGAGAATATGAGGGGAATAGCTGCAGCACCGGGAATAGCTATTGGAAGAGTTTATGTGAAGCTTTCTGCTTTGCAAATAGAGAAAAGATATGTTCTTGATACAGAGGCAGAGCTACAAAGGCTAAAGACTGCAATAGAGACTGCAAAAATACAGCTTAAAGAGCTGATTTCAGCTACTGAAGAGAGGCTTGGTGCTAAAGAAGCGGAAATATTTAATGCCCACCTTATCCTGCTTGATGATCCTGAGCTTATAGACAGCATACAGCTGAAGCTTTTCAAGAATAAGGTTAATGCAGAGTGGGCTGTAAAAGAAACAGAGAGAGAGCTTGTTAAGCTTTTTGAGGAAATTGCTGACGAATATATAAGGGAAAGAATAGCAGACATAAATGATGTGTCCGCCAGACTCCTCCAAAACCTGACGGGAACAGCTGCCTTTGACCCCAAATCCCTTGGGGAGAAGGTCATAATAACGGCAAAGGATATAGTGCCCTCAGAAATGGCAATGCTTACTAAGGAGCATGTGCTGGGAATACTTACTGAGGTAGGAGGGGCAACCTCCCATACTGCAATCGTAGCAAGGGTTGCAGGTATACCAGCTATAGTTGGTATAAAAGGTCTTTTAGAAGGTATTAAGGACGGAGCTCTGATAATATTGGATGGAAGCACGGGAGAGGTTTTTGTAGAGCCGGACGAAGGACTTATAGAGCTTTACGGAGAAAGACAGAGGCATGAGGAGCAGAAGCTTGAAGAGCTCAAGCAATATATAGGGAAGGCTACTGTTACTTTGGATGGTTTTACTGTCGAGCTGGGCTGTAATATAGGCGCCCCAAAGGATTTAGCAGCAGTGCTTGAAAATGACGGAGAAGGAATAGGACTTTTTAGAAGCGAGTTCCTTTATATGGACAGATGCTCCATGCCGGGAGAAGAGGAGCAGCTTGATGCTTATAGGACTGTTGTAGAAGGGATGAAAAACAGGACTGTAATTATTAGGACTTTGGATATTGGAGGAGATAAGCAGCTGCCATATCTTGACATACCAAAGGAGGAAAATCCTTTTTTAGGCTTAAGGGCAATAAGGTATTGCCTTAAGGATAAGGAAATATTCAAGGTGCAGCTAAGAGCTATCCTAAGAGCCAGTGCCTTTGGAAGGGTAAGGATCATGCTTCCTATGATAAGCGGCATTGGTGAGCTGAGAGAGGCTAGGAGCATTATAGAGGCTGCAAAGCTGGAGCTGGATAGTCAAGGTCTTGCGTATGATAAAGACATAAAGCTGGGTATTATGATTGAGACTCCTGCAGCTGCAATAATATCAGATATACTGGCAAAAGAAGCAGACTTCTTTAGTATCGGAACGAACGATCTTACCCAATATACACTTGCAGTAGACAGGATGAACGAGAGCATAGCACATCTGTATAATACATACCACCCTGCTGTGCTTAGGCTTATAAAGCTTACTATAGATAATGCACATAAGCATGGAAAATGGGTAGGAATGTGCGGAGAAGCGGCACAGGATGAGAGGCTAATACCAATCCTTCTGGCAATGGGTCTTGATGAGCTAAGTGTAAGTCCTCCCAAGGTTTTAAGCATAAGAAGGCTGATAGCCGGCTTATCTAAGAAACAGGTGGAGAGGCAGATGGATAAGTTTTTGGAGCTTGCAGATGCAGAGGAAGTGCTAAGCTTTATTGAAAGTATATAAAGTGAAGTAGGGGCATATTTGACTTTTCAAAATATGCCCCTGCTTTTGTGCGCCCAGCATGGGCGCAGTCCAACGGGTGAAAGTCCCGAGTGCGGGTTGATAGTGCCAAGCACATAGCCAAGAGCAAGGGTGTCCATCGTGAGG
>CALJSV010000042.1 GCA_937976095.1 uncultured Clostridia bacterium
ATCATTAAAGCTTGGTAACTTCCCATTCCTTGCAGCTAATATCTACGAAAACGGCAAGCCAGTAAACTGGGCTAAGCCATATACTATAATAGAAAAGAATGGTGTTAAGGTTGGTATAATAGGACTTGCAACACCACTTACGACTTCAGCAGCACATGCTAATTATGTTGGTGGCTTTGAGTTCAAAGATCCAGTTGAAATAGCAAATGCGCTTATACCACAAGTAAGAAAAGCTGGAGCGCAAGTAATAGTACTTCTGACACATATTCCTGGTTATCAGGATGCTAAGACACTTGAACTAACTGGCGATCTTGCTACACTTGCAAAAGGTGTAACAGGTGCTGACGTAGTAATCGGCGGACACAGCCATCAAAACGTATCCGGAATACTTAACAACGCAGTTGTTATGGAAAGCAATTACAACGGAAGAAACCTAAGCAGAGCAGTTGTTATATTAAATCCTGTAACTGGCAAGGTAGTTGGAAAAGCTGCAAATAACATAGATGTTAGAAATGGCAAGCTTGATGTTAAGCCAGTAGCTGAAGTTCAAGCTATCGTTGACAGGTACAACGCAGACCTTAAGCCAGTATTTGACGTTGTTATAGGTAAGACAAACGTTGATCTAGTTAGAAACGGCAAAGCAGAATCCAACATTGGAAACTGGGTAGCAGATGCTATGAGAGCAAAGGCCGGCGTTCAAATTGCTATGCAAAATGCTGGTGGTGTAAGAATAGATATGCCAACAGGCAATATTACAGTTGGAAACATATTCAGCTTAATGCCATTTGACAATGTTATAGTAACAAGCGAAATGACTGGCGCTCAAATAAAGGCTCTTCTTGAGCAAAGTGTACACTCAAAGGGTATCGGCGTAATGCAAATATCCGGTGTTAAGTTCACTTACGACTCAACTAAGGCAGACGGTGAAAAGGTTCTTACTATGTCACTTGTTGATGGCACAGCTATCGAGCTTGACAAGAAATATACAATTTGCACAAATGACTTCTTAGCAACTGGCGGAGATAACTTCGCTACTTTCAAGGAAGTTAAGTGGGTAGACACATATATCTTAGTAAGAGACGTACTAATGGATGACGTTAAAGCTAAGAAGGAGCTTGCTCCAGTTATAGATGGCAGAACAGTTGATATAAACACACCTGTTAGCTATCTTGATAACAAGTTAGCAGCTTAATTATCTAAAGCTAAATAATCAGAAGATGCTGTTGGTTTTCAACAGCATCTTTTTTCATTAATATTTCGTAAATATTTAAGGTTTAAGAAGGATAATATATTATAATGTAGAATAATAAAATATCGGGAAAAAGTTAGGAGGAGCATTTATGAACGTTCAATATATTAATCCTTTTGTAAATGTATCTATTAGTCTATTAAAGCAGATGATAAACGTTGATGTTAATCGCGGCCAAATATACGTCAAGAATTCTCCGTTTCTGGCTAATAACGTAGTTATAATAATCGGAATAGCAGGAGATTTTAGAGGACAGATTTTTATCAGCATGAATGAAGCTACTGCTTGCAAAATTGCGTCTGCAATGATGTTTGGCATGGAGGTTCCGGCACTTGATGAGATGTCAAAGAGCGCTATTGCAGAAATGGGGAATATGATACTTGGAAACGTATCTACAGAATTTTATAATACTGGTGTAAGAATCGACATAACACCACCTACAGTTTTGGTCGGCCAAGATATGAACATATCCACAAAGGGTGTACAGACTGTATGTATACCACTAGAAATAGCTACCGGCGGAGTAGTAGATCTGGATATTGCTATTATGGATTAATGTTTCCAAACAAATGCGCAAAGCAATTTACTAATGCATTATTAGTGTATTTGGTACAATTGCTTTTTTTGTGCATCATTTTGCTGTATAATGTAGGAAAGGTTGAAAGAAATTAGAATAAACGTATAAAGGAGGTACCGAGCCCATGCCATTTCTGACAAATGTATAGTATGAAATGCTGGGCATGGGTGTAAGGATGGAAGAGGATATCAAGCTTGTATCTCGCTTTAAAAATAAGGATATGGCTGCTTATGATGAAATATTCTCTAAGTATTATAAGCCAGTATCATATTATATTTTTAAGATGGTTTATAATAAAGAAATTGCAGAAGATATAACCCAGGACACATTTATAAAAGTCTACAAGGCACTGGGCAATGTAGACGATAATGTTAGGCTGTCATCATGGATCTACAGAATAGCGCATAACGCATGTATAGATTATATAAGGAAGAATAAGTCAACGCTGGAGCTTCTCGATAATGCAAAAGAGATTTGTGACCTTAACAGGGGTCCTGAGCAGCAGTTTATGAACAAGGAGCTCCATGACAAGATTGTTAGAGTTATGGGAAAGATTAACAGTAGATACAGGTCGGTTTTAATACTAAGGGATTATAATGATCTCTCCTACAAGGACATCTCCATAGTCCTAAAATGCAGCGAATCAGCAATAAAATCTCTAATTCATAGAGCAAGGCTTGAGTTTCAAAAAGTATTTGAGGCGGTGGATTAAATGAATTGTAAGGAATATGAGTTTTTGCTTTCAATATATGTTGATAATGAGTGTTCAGAATCAGAAAAGCAGGAACTGGAAGCACATTTAAATACCTGCAGCAGCTGTCAAAAAAGGCTTGATCAACTATTACTTCTTAAAGGAGTAGTAAGAAATGAAAGCATACAACTGAAGTCGGCAGAAAAAGTCAAAAAAAAGGTATATAATAAGCTGTATCTACATTTCTTTATACTGTTTGCAGGCTTGGTGATTTGTGCGTCCTTGATAGCAGTATCAGGTGGATTAGTTCAGCTTCTGCTGCTTAACAGTACACCAGTTATAATAAAATGTATATTTTTTGCAGGTGTAGGTTTGATTATGGTTGGACTGGTTATTATAATGTTTGACATATACAGAAATGTAATAAGATTTATGAAGAATAAATAATAGATAAGGAGCGAGGAAGCTTGAGTTTGAACATCGTATTGGTTGAACCGGAAATACCACAGAACACTGGAAATATTGCAAGAACCTGCGCAGCAACAGGCTGCAAGCTGCACCTGGTAAAACCTCTGGGGTTTTCTGTAGAGGATAAATATCTAAAGAGGGCAGGACTCGATTATTGGGATCTGGTGGATATTAAATACTATGATAGCATTGAGCATTTACTCAATACATATCCGGATAGCAAATTCTTCTTTTTATCAACCAAGGGAATAAAGAAGCACTCTGAGATGGTCTTTGAGGAGGGCTGCTTTCTGGTTTTTGGAAAGGAGACTGCGGGTCTTCCCAGGGAATTGATTCAGGCAAATATTGAAAGCTGTCTTAGAGTGCCGATGATAGAGGATGCACGTTCTTTAAACCTGTCTAACTCTGTAGCAATTGTAGTCTATGAAGCCCTTCGACAAATAGGCTATCCAAACATGCGATAGGAAGAAATATTTAATAGGAGGCTAGAGGATGAAATCAAAGGTTTATTTTGCACCCATACATACTAGCTCAAAGCAGCTCAGCCTGCATGAAAAGCTGAGACGTCTTTTTGATGCAGCGGGCTTTGATGAACTGATAGAAGAAAAAGATATTGTCGCACTAAAGGTTCATTTTGGAGAAAAAGGAAATACTGCTTATGTTAATCCCACTTTCGTAAGACAGATTGTTGATAAGGTTAGAGCAAAAGGTGGTAAGCCCTTTCTGACTGATACCAATACACTATATAATGGAGCAAGGGCAAACGCGGTGGACCATTTGGAAACAGCAATATATAACGGTTTTGCATACTCTGTAGTAAATGCACCCATTATAAT
Source organism: uncultured Clostridia bacterium (assembly GCA_937976095.1). Lineage (GTDB taxonomy): Bacteria > Bacillota > Clostridia > Lutisporales > Lutisporaceae > CALGKJ01. Next base: position 3,822 of record CALJSV010000042.1, read on the forward strand.
TGCAGATGGCTTATTTAGCAAGAACTCTGTAGAGGTAGAGATAAATCAGAAGCATTTCAGCAAGGTAAAGATAGCAAAGGAGATTGAGAGCACCTCCAAGATGATAGTTATATCTCATTTCAAAGGTCATGAGATGGCAGGCTTTGGTGGGGCTATAAAAAATCTGGCTATGGGGTGCGCACCTGCGGCTGGAAAGCAGCAGCAGCATTCTGCGGTAAGTCCTGTTGTATCATCAAAGTGTGCAGGCTGTGAAAACTGTTTAAGCTACTGTCCCGCCGGAGCTATTACCATTGATGGAAAGAAGGCTGCTATAGGCGAGGTTTGCATTGGATGTGGTGAGTGTATATCCATCTGCCCCGTAAGAGCAATAAATCCTCAGTGGGAAACCGACATACCTGTGTTTTTAGAGAAGATGACGGAGTATGCCTACGGAGCAATACGAAATAAGCAAGAGAATGTGGGATACATAAATATCCTGATGAACATTACACCACTTTGCGATTGCTATGGCTTCAGCGGTGCTTACATAGTGCCTGATATAGGTGTGCTGGCTTCCAAGGACCCGGTAGCAATAGATGCAGCGTCCTATGAGCTTGTGAACTCTCAAGCTGGAAATCACAACAGCAGCTTGAAATGCAATCATATGCATGGAGAGGATAAGTTTAGAGGGCTTTATGATAATGTTGATGCAACAATTCAGCTATCCTATGGAGAAAAGCTTGGAATGGGTAGCAGAGACTATGAATTGATTAAAATATAGTAGCTATTTTCGAAAAATGTCATATTATAATAGAGAATACACTTGAATAGATAGAATAAATAATATATAGTATAATTATAGAAAAAAATTATAAGGCTGGATGAAGGTTTTCGGGAGAAATCTGCTGTACTGATGGCAGGGGCCGAAGGAATAAGTTGCTTGAATGCTAAGCAATGAAGCTCTCAGGCGAAAGGACCGGATACTTGACAGGACTCTGGAAAGCGTATGCACCGAAGGATCAATTCTTATGCACAAATGTTTAATGCTCAGGCTGGATTGCTGCTGCTAAACCTATTTGCTGCTAAGAAGAATATCTCAGGTTAAAGACAGAGGTAGAAGCAATGCTTCTACCTCTTTATTATTTTTGCTGGAATTAAATGTTAAAAATATAACAAATTGAGGTTTCTGAGTGGCTATGAATAATAAATATTTAATTATTACTAATAATCCTTCAGTATGGGAAAGCTATAACAGCAAATTCTGTACAGAATTTGTTGAAGGCGCTTATATTGATGTACTTGTAAAGGTTAGGAATAAAATACATGAAGGCAGCCAGCTAATAACACACCCACTGATGGGAAGTGTAAAGCCTAATGAGACGCCGTATAGAAGCATAATACTTCAAAATGGCAGTAATACTGATATGCAGTCAGTAGAAATAATCGAAAGCAGTATAGAAAGCTGCTTAAGGTTTCAGAAGGATAGACCTACTCCAAACTGGAGCGACAAGGTTCTCAAGGATTTTCAATTCGTAGACATTAGGCTGTTTGAAAGCGCTATTTCAAGCTTGCCTGACATTATATAACTAAATGGTATTATTAATAATCGAGGAGGATACAAATGAGCAAAGTATATGACGTAGCAATATTAGGCGGCGGACCTGCGGGACTAGCAGCTGGGCTTTATGCTTCACGTTCAAGGATGGTTTCAGTGGTTATTGAAAAGGCTAAGTGGGGAGGACAGGCAGCAACTACAGAGGAGCTGGAGAACTATCCAGGCTCAATAGAGCATACTACTGGTCCAAAGCTGATAGATAGAATGAAAAGTCAGGCAGAAGCCTTCGGAACAGAGCTTATAAAGGATGATGTACTGGCTATTGATCCAACAGGAGATATAAAGACAGTTAAGCTGGCAAATGGGGAGATAAAGGCAAGAACCCTGATTATAGCAACAGGTGCACAGCCTATGCTCTTAGGAGCTCCTGGTGAAATGGATTTCAGAGGCAAGGGCGTATCCTATTGCGCAACCTGTGATGCAGATTTCTTTACTGAGCTTGAGGTTGTAGTTGTAGGTGGTGGTGATTCAGCAGTTGAAGAAGCAATCTACCTTACAAGATTTGCAGACAAGGTTACAATAGTTCATAGAAGAGATCAATTTAGAGCTGCAAAGTCAATAATTGAAAAGGCAATGAAAAATGAGAAGATAAGCGTTATATGGGATACAGTTGTTGAAGAAATATATGGAGACGGCATCGTTGAAGGTGTTAAGCTCAAAAACATAAAGACAAACGAAACAACCGACTTCAGAACAGATGGAGTTTTCGTATTTGTTGGCTACAAGCCATTTGCAGAATTTGCTAAGGGTATAGTAGAAATGGATGAAAAGGGCTATATAATCACAGATGAGAACATGAGAACCTCAGTGGAAGGAATATTTGCAGCAGGAGACGTGAGGAAGAAGCTCCTAAGACAAGTAGTTACAGCTACAGCAGATGGAGCTATAGCAGCAACTATAGCTGAAAAATATATAGAAGATAAGTTCCACAGCTAAACGCTATACTTTGGTTACAAAACCATTGATATAAATAATCATAAATAGGAGGTGCTGAAGATGATAGAATTAAACAAGGACAATTTTGATGCTGAAGTTGTGCAAGCAGAAGGCGTAGTATTAGTTGACTTCTGGGGAGACAAGTGTGAGCCTTGCAAGGCATTGATGCCATCAGTAGAAAAATTGGCTGAACAGTATGGTAATCAAATCAAAATGTGTAAGTTAAATACCGGAGAAAACAGAAGGCTTGCAATAAGCCAGAAGGTTCTTGGCTTACCAACCTTCATCGTTTATAAGAATGGTGAAAGAGTAAAGGAAATCAGCGGTGCTGAAAACTGCACACCTGAAGCTATCGAGAACCTGATCAAAGAAAATCTTTAATATTTCAGTATTAAAAAGTTTTGTTTTATCAACACTAAATATAATAGGCACATACTAAGGAAAACTGTTTATAACATTAAGGGAGGTGAACCTTTTGCGCCTAGAACTTGGTAAAATTTTTATTAAAAATATAGAGTTTGGTGGACAGACAAAGGTTGAAAATGGAACTCTATATGTAAACAAGGATGAGTTACTGCAAGAAATCGGCGGTGATTCAAGATTAACTAAGATTGAATTAGACATCGCTAAGCCAGGCGAAGAAACAAGAATAATGCCCGTAAAGGACGTTATTGAGCCTAGAGTCAAGGTAGAAGGACCTGGCGGCATATTCCCAGGCGTATTAAGCAAGGTTGATGTTGTTGGTTCAGGTAAGACAAATGTATTAAAAGGTGCTGCTGTTGTTACAACTGGTAAAATAGTTGGTTTCCAGGAAGGTATCATAGATATGAGCGGTCCTGGCGCAGATTACACACCATTTTCAAAGACTAATAATCTTGTAATTGTTTGTACACCTATAGAAAACCTTCAACAGCACGAGCATGAGCATGCTGTAAGAATGGTTGGTCTTAAGGCAGCTGCTTATCTTGGAGAGGCTGGCAAAAATGTTAAACCTGATGAGGTAAAAGTATACGAGACACTTCCATTTGTAGAAGGTCTTAAGATGTATCCTGAGCTTCCAAGAGTAGCATATGTATATATGCTTCAAACTCAAGGCTTGCTCCATGACACATATGTTTATGGTGTAGATGCTAAGAGAATAGTACCAACACTTATGTATCCAACTGAAATGATGGACGGCGCTATACTAAGCGGTAACTGCGTTTCAGCTTGTGATAAGAACCCAACTTACAACCATGTAAACAATCCGGTTATTGAAGACCTTTATGAAAGACATGGCGTAGACTTCAATTTTGTTGGTGTAATAATCACAAATGAGAATGTTACACTTATGGATAAGGAAAGATCCTCAAACTGGACAGCAAAGCTTGCTGAATACTTAAATCTTGACGCTGTAATCATATCTGAAGAAGGTTTTGGTAACCCAGACACAGATTTAATGATGAACTGCAAGAAGATAACAGCAAAGGGCATAAAGACTGTACTTATAACAGACGAATATGCTGGAAGAGATGGAGCATCACAATCACTTGCAGATGCTGATAAAGCTGCAGATGCAGTTGTTACAGGCGGCAATGCAAATGAAGTTATAGAGCTTCCTGCAATGAAGAAGGTTATAGGCTACCTAGAGCCAGCGGATATAATAGCTGGAGGCTTTGATGGAAGCTTAAGACCAGACGGAAGCATAGTAGCAGAGCTTCAGGTAATAACCGGAGCAACAAGCGAAATAGGCTTCAACAAACTATCAGCAACACAGTATTAAAAATTACAAGTAATTTTCAGTCACTAGTCACGAGTCACTAATCGCTAGATTAGGGAAAGGCTACGAAGCTGATCTCAACCCAGCGACCAGCGACCAGAGACCAGTGACCAATACCCAGTGACCAAAATATACAATGAAAGGATGTTAGTGATGTTACAGGATAAAAAGGTTATCATCATAGGCGATAGAGATGGTATTCCGGCTCCTGCAATAGAAGAGTGCATAAAGACAGCTGGCGCTGAAGTTGTATTTGCTTCAACTGAGTGCTTTGTCTGAACTGCCGCAGGTGCAATGGACCTGGAAAACCAAAAAAGAGTATTGGATTTATCCGAGAAACACGGCAAGGAAAATGTTGTTGTAGTTATCGGAACCTCAGAAGCAGAATCAGCAGGTCTTACTGCTGAGACAGTTACTGCTGGAGATCCAACCTTTGCAGGTCCTTTGGCTGGAGTCTCGTTGGGACTCGCTGTATACCATATATTTGAACTGAAAGATGCTGTAGATGCTGGTGTTTACGATGAGCAGTGCGGCATGATGGAAATGGTTCTTGATGTTGATGCTATAAACAGTGAAGTAAAATCAATAAGAGATCAATATTCTCAATTTAAATAATTAGTATTGTGCTATTAAAAAATATTTGTGAATAAATGCAACCAGAGAGGAGGTAAGCTGCCAGCATGATAAAAGTTGTACATTATATAAACCAGTTTTATGGTGGTATCGGCGGTGAAGAAAAGGCTGATATCAGACCAGAGGTTAGAGAAGGTGTAGTTGGACCGGGCATGGCGCTTAAGGCTGCACTTGGAAACGATGCAGAAATCGTTGCAACTGTTATTTGTGGTGATTCATATTTTAATGAAAATCTTGAGACTGCTACTTCTGAGATTTTAGAAATGATCAAGAAATACAGTCCGGATTTATTTATCGCTGGTCCTGCTTTTAATGCAGGAAGATACGGAGTTGCTTGTGGAAGCATCTGTAAGTCCGTACAGGAAAACTTAGGTATACCTGTTCTTACAGCTATGTATATAGAAAATCCTGGCGCTGACATGTTCAAAAAAGACATGTATGTAGTTAGCACTGCAAATGCGGCAACAGGTATGAGACAGGCAATACCAGCAATGGCGAAGCTTGCAATGAAGCTTTCCAAAAATGAAGCTATAGGCTCACCAAGTGAGGAAGGCTATATAGCAAGAGGAATCAGAAAGAACATATTTAGACCAGATAGAGGCTCAAAGAGAGCGGTAAATATGCTTGTTGCTAAGCTTAGAGGAGAAGCCTTCGAAACAGAGTATCCAATGCCTGACTTCGATAGAGTGGCTCCAAATCAGCCAGTACATGATATCAGCAAGGCTACTATTGCCTTGGTTACTTCCGGTGGTATAGTTCCTAAGGGTAACCCAGACAGAATTGAGTCATCAAGTGCATCTAAGTATGGCAAGTATGATATTGAAGGTGTAATGGATCTTACAGAAGCTACTTATGAGACTGCACACGGTGGTTATGACCCTGTGTATGCAAACATTGACTCAGACAGAGTTCTTCCTGTTGACGTACTAAGAGATATGGAAAAGGAAGGTCTTATAGGCAAGCTGCACAGATACTTCTATACAACAGTTGGAAATGGTACTTCAGTTGCAAATTCAAAGAAGTTTGCTGCTGAGTTTGCACAAGAATTACTGGCTGACGGTGTTCAAGCTGTAATTCTAACCTCTACTTGAGGTACTTGTACGCGTTGCGGTGCAACGATGGTAAAAGAAATTGAAAGAGTTGGAATTCCAGTTGTTCATATTTGTACTGTTGTTCCTATATCACTTACAGTTGGTGCAAACAGAATAGTACCTGCAATAGCTATCCCTCATCCACTAGGCAATCCTGTAAAGACAATGGAAGAGGAAAAGCAATTGAGAAGAGAGATTGTGCTTAAGTCACTTAAGGCTCTTCAAACAGAAGTACACGGCCAAACAGTATTTGATAAATAATTAGCTACAAGAAAGCGCAGCTGTATAAAGGTGCGCTTTCTTTAAGTTATAAGACGTTTTACTTATATAAAAATACGGAGGTGTAAAACCCAATGACATTACCTGTAGTAAAGGGCACATCATATGTTTTAGTGCATACTCCAGATATGATACTGCACTATGGAACAACCTGTGCGCAAGAGCATGAAGCAAACCCACAATCAGAATTATTAAAAAAGGTTCCACAGCATATAAGATCCTTTGAGGAAACAGTAAAGTATGCTCCAAACCAAGCTTATATTGGCAATATATTGCCAGACGAGCTTGCTAATCTGCCTAAACCATGGTACTCAAATCCTATGGAAAACGCGGCAGCTGAAGGTAAAATGGGCGAAATAGTAGACCAAGACGAATTCTATCTGACACTAAAGCTAAGTGACGCTTTTGACTTAGTTATGCTTGAGAAGAGCTTTCTTGCGGGCTTAAAGGAAAAGGCTGCTACTAAGCCAATGTACACAGAAAAGGAACTCGCTAAAATTAAAGAAGGCTATGAGCTTTCTGAGATAGAGGCTAGTCTTGCAGAAGGCGCAGAGCCTCTTTTGAGAGATCATAAGGTTGTAGGCTGTATAAAAGCTGCACATAACAAGGATAAGAATCTTACAGCACATATAATGGTTGAAAACCTTGTATCTAAGGCTTCAGGTGTTATAGCTCTTAAGAATCTAATATACAGAAGCAAAATAGCTCCTGAATCAATAGAGTATGTAATAGAATGCTCCGAGGAAGCTTGTGGAGATATGAACCAAAGAGGCGGCGGAAACTTTGCAAAGGCAATTTGTGAAAACGCAGGTGCTGTTGGTGCTACAGGCTCAGATACAAGAGGCTTCTGTGCTGCTCCAACTCATGCACTGATAATAGCAGCTGCTCTTGTAAAAGCAGGTGTTTATAAGAGTGTAGCAGTTGTTGCAGGTGGTGCTACTGCTAAGCTTGGTATGAATGCAAGAGACCATGTTAATAAGGGTCTACCAATACTGGAAGATTGTCTTGGTGCTTTTGCAGTACTTGTAACTGAAGATGATGGAGTAAGCCCAGTTTTTAGAACAGATGTAGTTGGAAGACACACTGTAGGAACAGGCTCAGCACCACAGGCAGTTATGGAGTCTCTAATCACAAAGCCTCTTGATGCAGCCGGCATAAAGCTGACTGAGATAGACAAGTTCTCTGTAGAAATGCAAAACCCTGAAATAACAGAGCCTGCTGGGGCAGGAGATGTACCTCTGGCAAACTATAAGATGATAGCAGCTCTTGGCGCAAAAAGAGGCGATATAGATAAGGCAGATATGATGAACTTCATTAAAAAGCATGGTATGCCTGGCTTTGCTCCAACTCAAGGTCATATTCCTTCAGGTGTTCCTTTTGTAGGCGCTGCAAGAGAAATGATAATGAACGGCGCTATTGAGAGGGCTATGATCGTTGGTAAGGGAAGCTTATTCTTAGGAAGAATGACTAATCAGTTTGATGGGGTTTCTATAGTAGTTGAAAAAAATCCTGGAAATGCTGCAGCTGGTGAGGTTGTGTCTAAAGAAGAAATAAAAAATATGGTAGCAGAAGCTATGAAGGACTTTGCAGCTTTCTTACTTAGTGGAAAGTAGGTGTGAAGCAATATGGCAGATAATAATATAAAGACTATGATTGGTGAGGTTTTCGGCGAAATAGCTGAAGCAATAACCTCAGGACGATTCGGTAAAAAGGTCAGAGTAGGTCTTACTACCCTAGG
>CALJSV010000043.1 GCA_937976095.1 uncultured Clostridia bacterium
AGCAAAAAATAAGTGGTAAAAAGTACTTAAGTTCAATGAGCCTAGTCATATAAGATTAGGCTCATTGTTTTTTTCCGTTAGTTGTGAAAAAAATTTAAGATCTAAAAAAATTTTATAAAAGCTGTAGAATTATATGCTAAATTAATGTAAAATTAAAGTGGATGATGATTAATTAAGGCTTGTATGCAAAATAATGCATAAAGGTTCTAATTATTTAGATGGCGGGTTATTAATTTATGGGGGTGTTTATTAGGATGGGAATTAAATTTGCCAATAGAATGGAGAACATTAAGAGCTCCGCTATTCGCGAACTACTTAAGCTAACAGAGCTACCAGACATAATATCTTTTGCAGGTGGATTACCGGCTCCTGAATTATTTCCAGTCAAGCAGCTTGAAGAGGTATGCTGTAATGTGCTTCAGAATGATGGCAAGGCTGCATTGCAGTATAGTACTACAGAAGGATTTTTACCACTAAGAAATCATATTGCAAGCCGTGCGGGTAAGCTTGGGATTGAGTGCACAGCTCAGAATATACTGATTACTAGCGGCTCTCAGCAAGGCTTGGAGTTTACAGGAAGAATTTTTATTAACGAGGGTGATGTAGTTATCTGCGAAAGCCCTAGCTACCTTGGTGCTCTAAATGCTTTTAAAGCGTATATTCCAAAGTTTGTTGAAATTCCAATGGATGAAGAGGGAATGATCATTGAAGAGCTTGAAAAGGCTTTGGAACAATATCCAGAAGCTAAGTTCATATATACTATTCCAGACTTCCAAAATCCAACTGGAAGAACAATGAATCTTGAAAGAAGAAAACGCCTCATTGAACTGGCAAACAAATATGAAATGCCCGTAATTGAAGATAACCCATATGGAGAGTTAAGATTTGATGGCGAACACTTACCTTCATTAAAGTCACTTGATACAAAAGGGTTGGTTATACATCTTGGAACCTTCTCAAAAATCTTCTGCCCTGGTTTAAGACTGGGCTGGGTATTGGCAGAACCTGAATTACTTTCAAAGTATATAATAGTTAAGCAAGGCGCTGACTTACAGAGCAGTACAATTGCACAAAGAGAAATAAGTAAGTATTTGGATTTGTATGATATTGAAGAGCATATAGAGAACCTCATAAAGGTTTATAGGGTTAGAAGAGATCTTATGCTCGAAACTATGAAGGCGGAGTTTCCTTCAAATGTAACCTTTACAAATCCAGAAGGGGGATTATTTGCATGGGTAACCTTCCCTGAAGGAATGGATGCAGCTGATATTCTAAAGCTCGCTTTAGAAGAGAAAGTAGCCTTTGTTCCGGGAGAACCCTTCTATCCTAACGGTGGAAATGCAAACCACTGCAGGTTAAACTACTCTAATATGCCTGAAGATAAGATTGTAGAAGGTATAAAGAGACTTGGAAAAGTATTAAAATCTCTATAAAAAATCCCCTTATGGGGATTTTTTATTTTTTTTAATAAAACATATCATAACTGTATAGAATATATAGAGAGTATTTTTCCAGAAAAATGTGTTAAAAAAACTACAAAATAGCTGGAAAAATAGTGCATAATGTGATATAATAAATCAATACTAATGGATAACAATTATTAATTAAAGGAGGACAATATTATGGAAAAATGGGTTTGCACAGCATGCGGTTATGTTTACGATCCTGAACAAGGTGATCCTGATAGTGGAGTAGCTCCTGGGACAGCTTTTGAGGATATTCCAGAGGATTGGGTGTGCCCACTTTGTGGAGTTGGAAAGGATATGTTTGAAAAGGAATAACAGCTGGAGGACACTATGAAAGTTCATGAATTGAAGAAGGGCTTGTACTGGGTTGGAGTGAGAGATGCCAAACTTAGGGTGTTTGATGTTATCATGGAGACAGAGTTTGGTACAACCTACAACTCATACCTTATAAAGGGAGAAAAGAACATACTTGTAGAGACAGTAAAGGTAGGCTTTTATGACGAGTATGTAAAGCTAATAGAAAATATAATTGGAAATGAAGAAATACACTATATAATATCTAATCATACCGAGCCGGATCATTCCGGTTCAATAAAGAATCTTTTGACTAAATATCCTAAGGCACAGGTTATCTGCAGCAAGCCTGCAGCATTATACCTTAAAGGAATGCTAAATGAAGATTTTAATTGCAAGGTTGTAACTGATAATGAAGAGCTTATGCTTGGGGGTAAGAAATTTAAGTTTATTTCTGCACCGTTTTTGCATTGGCCTGATACTATGTTTACATATCTTGAGGAAGAAAAGGTATTGTTTAGTGGAGATGTGTTAGGCTGCCATTTCTGCCCTGAGGGTGATGTGGTTCTCGATAGCGAGTCCGGAGATTTTATGGAGGCATTTAAGTATTACTTTGATGTAATAATGGGCCCCTTCAAGGATCACGTTATAAAGGCAATGTCTAAGATCAAGGATATTGAAATCCAAATGGTTGGCACAAGCCATGGACCTATACTTATAAAGGATATTCAAAAGTACATTGATATGTACTATGAGTGGAGCAAGGAAGCAATAGCAGAACGAGATAAGAAGTATATACTTATTGGCTATGTATCTGCCTATGGCTTCACAAGAACAATAGCAGAAGAGCTGTATCGAACCATGTCCAGTGATAGAGAGCTGGATGTTGAGCTTATTGATATATCACAGTATGATCTTATGGATGTCAAGAAAAAGATCGAATATGCTGACGGAGTGATGATCGGGTCACCGACCTTCAATCAGGATGCATTAAAGCCTGTGTGGGATGCTTTATCGGTGGTTTGCCCCATAAACGTTAGAAATAAGCCTGCAGCAGCCTTTGGCTCATATGGATGGAGTGGCGAAGCGGTTAAGATGCTTGAGGAAAGAATGAAATCTCTCAAATTTAAGGTGCATGAATCAGGACTGCGTTTTAACTTTGCACCATCTGATGAAGATCTCATAACAACTTCTAAATTCGCTAAAGATTTTATACAACTAGTTTAGGATTAGACTTAGGTCTAATCCTTTTGTTTGTGCTCCCAGCATAGGCGCAATCTAATGGGTGAAAGTCCCGAGTGCAGGTTGATAGTGCCAAGCACTTAGGCAAGAGTAAGGGTGTCCATCGTGAGGTGGAAACTGAAGGAAGCTACCCTCAGTAAATACTGAGGGTAGCTTTATTTGCTGAGGAGTACTAATCATTTGGATTTGCTTTTTTTTATTTTGCTGATAAAATGGAAGGTGTGCATATTTATGATTAGGGAGATATAAGCATGTGTAAGAGATGCGATTGGGCGGGAAATGATCCGCTATACATAAGCTATCATGATAATGAATGGGGAGTCCCGGTTCATGATGATAGAAGGTGGTTTGAATTTATAACCCTGGATGGGGCTCAGGCAGGGCTGAGCTGGATAACAATACTACGAAAAAGAGAAAACTACAGAAAAGCCCTTGATGATTTTAATGTTATTAAGATAGCTCAATACGATAGTGCAAAAATAGAGGAATTAATGAGCAACAGTGGAATAGTACGCAACAGGAGAAAGATAGAGTCAGTTATAAGTAATGCACAGGCATTTATTGGTGTGCAAAAGGAATTTGGAAGCTTTGATAAATATATTTGGAGCTTTGTTGGAGGAAAACCAATTATTAATAGCTGGGTAATACAATCACAGGTTCCTGCAACAAGCCAGCTATCAGATGCACTTAGCAAGGATTTGTCAAATAGAGGCTTTAAGTTTATAGGATCAACAATCTGCTATGCAATTATGCAGGCTGCCGGAATAGTGAATGACCATCTGGTGAGCTGCTTTCGTTACACTGAAATAAACGAAGAGCTTTATAGCTGTATTGAACTAAACAAAAAACTATAAAAAGGTTGACTTATATCATCTACGAAAAAAGAGTGCTTATGGGAGGACTAATATGAAATATTTAAAACTTTCAGGAATGATACTTTTATATCTGCTATTATACTTTATTATTCAGGTAATTCTATTTATAAGTGTAGGGATAGTTGAGGGTGTCAGATATGCCATGAGCGGAAGATCATTTAACCCGGAAAGCATCCTTGATATAATAGCAGGAAGCATGAGCCTGGTTATAATTCTTTCTACGGTCGTTACTTTGCTTATATATTTGCTTATTTATAAATTAAGAAAACGTAACATGATTGAGCTATGCAGGTTCAAACCTATAGGCTATGGCAAGATGGCAGCTATCGGAGTACTGGGTATAGCTCTGAATTTCTTCACTGTAACAACACTTTATGTTACTTCTGCATATGAGTATTTTCCAGATCATAATGAAATAATGGAAGCCCTGCTTATGAGTGACAGCTTTGTACTTACACTGCTAGCTATCGGTATTTTCGCGCCTATATTTGAAGAAATTTTATTTAGGGGTATCATATACAATGAGCTTAAAGAGCATATGAGCAGTAATTTGGTGATAATAATCCAAGCACTGCTGTTTGCAATATATCATATGAATATGCTGCAAGGATTGTATGCGTTTGTACTTGGTATTTTTCTAGGAGTAGTGTACAAATGGTATAAAAACATTTGGGCACCAATTGTTATTCATGTTATATATAATTCTACCTCAGTGGTGTTGAGCAGAACAGCTGACCAGTCCTTTGTTCTGAATAATAGTTTGCCAATTATACTAGTTAGCTTGATAGTTATGTCAGCTATTTTGTATTTATTATATAAAGGAAAAAGAGAAGATATTGAAGAAATATGTGATGAAATAAAATAATATCTTTAGAAAGCTTAGGTGAATAGTGTTGAAGAGGTTAGGATTAATTATAGGCTTTGTTTATTTAATCGTTATAATTACAGGCTGTAGCAGCAACAACAAGGAGCTTGAGGCACTTTTAAGTGAGAATATGGAGCTCAGGTTAAAGCTTGAGGTTTTAGAGCAAAAGGAAAAAGAGTTGGAAGTGCTTAGAGAGCAGCTGGAGAGCCTTAAGTATAACCCCCTCATAATCTATGAGGAGCTCGAGATTTACTTTAAGGATAAGGAATACAATAAGGCTTTAGATTTAATATATCTTTTAGAAGCTATGCATCCTAAAGCAGTAGAAACTCAAAAGGCTATGGATATGAAAAAAACAATTATCCAGCTTTCAAAGTCCACTACAGGTGCCTACGTAATTACAGATAAAAAGGCATATACAGAGGCTATAAAGGCTGTAAGGATGTATACTGATGAAGCACAAGGTATTACATGGTATCAGGACATTGCTTCTCCGAGAGACAAGAATATAAATGGCTTCTACTTGTATTATTGTGAAAAGGATAAAAACCTGCCTTGGCTAAAGCTTAGGATCCAATATGCAGGTGCGGAGGAATTAAAAATCCATAAATATATAATCAAAGCAGATGATGTAGCATATGAGATAGAGCCAGCGAAGTTTGCGGTTGTTAAGGACAGTACATCTGAGCTGGTATGGGAGTGGTATGATGCCAGCGTAGCCAATGAGATGTATAGTATCTTTAAGGCTGTAGCAGATTCCAAAAGAGCATCTATTGACTATATTGGTGAAACAAAGGTCAGCTCAAGAACCATATCCTCAAAGGAAAAGCTTGCGTTAAAGCATGTCATAATAGCCTATGAGGCTGCAGGAGGAATTGTTGGAAAATAACTGATAGAAAAATCAGTTATTTTTTTAACTTTTGTTGTGTTTCCTTAAAATCTGTAATATATTTTAAATAAGAATGAATATTCAGAAAAAGAGGAGGCGCGATCTATGAATAATGAGAGGCTTTATATTTATGACGGTTCAATAATCGCACATAACCATCAGTTAAATCTGAATACCAAGAAGAAGGTTGTAGTAAAGGATGCAGGAATAGAAGTATGCATAGATGATGTTAAAAGCATTGAGATTGAAACCAGACATGAAGACAAAATTACCATATACCTTAGCTCTAGAGGCAACATATCTTTTGAGAACAAAAAAATAATAATACATGACAGAGAAAGTGCAGTCTTAATTGCCGTAATAAGCAGTGATGAAGATATGAAGGAGTATAATGCACTTATAGCAAAGCAGTCATATTATGAACTGATAGACTATATACTTCAATACACTCCGAACCTGTATGAAAAGGATAAACTGGAGTTAATGACCTATGAGGAGCTGCAGGATATTAAAGAGAAGGTTTTCGAGCTGGCAAACAGTTATTAGATAGAAAATACCACCTCGGTGGTATTTTTTTGCCATTTTTTAAAGCTCGCTGTAGCTTGAACAAGCGGTGCTTGAATGGTATTATTAAATAAATAACAAAAGAGTAAAGGAGAGAATGCATTTGAGCATAGATATACATCAAAAACGTATTTACAGACATTTTAAAGGAAATTATTATGTCGTTGAAGCTGTTGCGAAGGATGCAAACACAGAAGAGCTTATAGTGGTTTATAGAAA
>CALJSV010000044.1 GCA_937976095.1 uncultured Clostridia bacterium
GCTTCGATATTGAATTATGGAAATGTTTATATACCATCCAATTATGCTTCAGTGTATACAAGTGACCTTAATACTGTGTGGAAGAGTGGCAGCTATGACTATGCATTTCACTGCCCCGCAATATCAGATAAGGGAGTTATGTATTTTACTACTGATTGGGGTTACATATATGCAGTAGATGTTAACGGAAAGGTTATTTGGAAAACCACAACGGATTGTCAGATTATGAATGCACCAATTCTGACATCTGATGAATACCTATATGTAAATGCCTATAACGGTATGTATTGCTTTGATAGCAGTGGAAATCAGCTATGGAAGTACAGCTGGGAGATGGATAAAGGGGGCAGGTATAACTTCCCAAGCTCCTTCTCCGTTGGAAGTGATGGTACAATATACCTTTCGGCTGATAAATATGATGAAGCAAAAGAGCATACAGTTGGAGTATTATATGCTCTTGGAAGGAATGTGCCAATACTTAATGTAAGCTCTGCTGATAATAAGCAGGTAGCATTATCATGGACATCACCAGTAGATATGGATATAGCAGGATATCAGCTGGAGTACAAGAAGGCTGGAGATGCTTCCTGGTATAAGGTGGATATTAAGAAGGTCAGTTCTTATACGGTATCAAGCTTAGTAAATGATACAGAATACAGCTTTCGTATCTGTGCCTATGACAGCTTGAGAAAATGGACTGATTATTCTACTGAGGTTAAAGGAACGCCTATAGACACAGCACCAATTAGTCCCGCAAACCTTAAGGCGGCTCCGATGGAAAAAGGAATGCTTCTAACCTGGGTTGCAAATACTGAGCCAGACCTTGCGGGTTATCAAATCGAGTATAAAGCATCAAAAGCAACAGCATGGAAGAGTAAAGCTATAGAGAAAGCAGCAGAAGCATATACTGTCGCAGGCCTGTTAAATGGAACAGAGTACGAGTTTCGCATCAAAGCAAAGGATATAGGGGGCAACTGGTCACCATATTCTCAGGTTATAAAGGGAACTCCGGTTGCTAGTACTTCGAATCAAACACCACAAGCTGGGTCAAAGTATTATGACCTAGCGGAGAAGCTATCATTGCTAAACATATTTAAGGGTACTGGGAATGGGTTTGAATTAGACCGACAACCAACCCGCATTGAAGGCTTAGTAATGCTAATTCGACTATTGGGAAAAGAATCCGAAGCACAAGCTCTTCAGGGGGAAAGCTGCATCTTTTCTGATGTGCCAGACTGGGGTAAGGGATATGTTAACTATGCATATAAGAATAAACTGACCAATGGAGTTGGAGAAGGTCTATTTGGTAGTAGTAATTTGATGGATGCAAAATCTTATATTACATTTATGCTAAGAGCCTTACAATTTAATGATAGTAATGGGGATTTCTCGTGGAATGAAGCAATGGAAATGGCAAAAAACATCGAAATGATCGATGAGATTACATACGAACACTTGAAGCATAATGCTTTTTTAAGGGATGATGTTGCATTAATATCCTACAATACTTTACTGCAAAAGCTTAAGGAAAGTAATAACTCCTTGGCACAGAAGCTTGTAAATGAAGGCGTGATACCAGAAAAAGTGGCAGAGGAGATGGAGATTCTTTCAACTGCCGAATAAAGCATAGTGCAGCAATTCATTAGGAGTATATGGTATGACACTGAGTTAATCGAAGGGAGTTATAAATGATTAAATCACAAGCAGTAATTCGAAAAGTTCTTAGTATTACGCTGGCCTTATCTCTACTTTTCACACTGATACCAACATTTGTACATGATGTTGAGGCAACGTCTAATATCCAAATTGGCGACTACGTACAATTTGGAGCATATTATGATGAATCCATACTTTGGCGTGTAATAAATATTGACAAGGATGGTGATCCGTTACTTTTTGCAGAAAATATAATTTCTCTTAAAGCCTTTGATGCAGCATCTGTAGGAAGCTATGATGATTACTACCGAGGAGAAAAGGGTATAAACCAATGGCGGGATTCAAATATAAGACAATGGTTAAATAGCAGTGAGAATAGTATAAACTGGCTTCAAAGCTCACCTTCTGCCGAAAACCTTCTATACGCTGCAAATCCATATAATAAAGAGAAGGGCTTTCTGGCAGCAGGGAATTTCACAGAGCTGGAGAGAGCTTCTATTAAGTCTGTAAATAGTAGAACTTTATTGGCGTATTATGATAAGGACCTAAAAGAGGGTGGCGAATATGTTCCCCTAAGCTTTTACGACCTTAGTATTATAGATGATGATTATAGCAATGCGTATTATCATACCGTTAATGATAAGGTTTTTCTTCTTGATATCAAAGAGTTAAATGAATATGTTTTCAAAAGAGGGTATGAAGCAAAGACAAAGCCTACTCAAAAGGCAGTATATAAAAGCAAGGTTAAATTTGATGATTTAGATGCCCGGGAGTATTGGAATTATTGGCTACGTACACCTGACGACGGTGTTGTGGTTTATACTATGGATACGGGACTCAACTACATATATGATGCAGAACCTTATGATGATAGTATAGGAGTTCGTCCTGCCTTATATATTGATCTTTCAAGCAGTGCCTTTAAGTCGGGAAATGGAAGCAAGGAGTATCCATACAAGCAAGATGCAATTGGGATAAGGATAAACAAGAAAAGTGTTTTAATAGAGCAGGGGTTTGGAGAAGTGATTCCTTATTCGTTTTTACCTAATCACTCTAGGGACAAAATTGTGTGGAGTTCGCTTGACAGCAACATAGCGACAGTAGATGAAAATGGATTAGTAAAAGGAATAAAGCCTGGGACGACAACGATCAGCGCCAAAATTATATCTGGAATAGAAGATACCTGTGAGGTTATTATTGTACCTATAGATAATACAGGTATAGTAGTCAACAAAGCTGTTATCAAAACAAATGAGCTGAGTCGTTCAACCATTGATGATGGCATGTATATAAATAGTTGGGATGAACTAAGCGGTGGTACTTCTGAGTTTTTTGATGACAAAGGCAGATATAATGTAGTCTATGATAGCGTTGATAAAATATCTATAGTTATATTCGATGAAAATATGAACGCCTATGAGACTCTTGAAATACAAAAGGAACTCCCTCTTTTTGGTGCAGCAGCCTATGCTGGAGGTTTTTATTATGTGCTTTGGGGAAAGCATGTGGAGGAAGAAGATAAGCAAAGTAAAAACATTATTATAACAAAGTATGATTCCTCGGGTAAAAAAATAGCAGCTGCACAGTATGTTGGAGGAGAAATAAATGTAAAAGATCCATTTTATGCAGGTAATGCAGATATAGTATACATGGACGGTATAGTTGCAGCATATTTTGCGAGAGGAATGTTTGTTCACAGTGATGGCTTGAATCATCAGGCAAGTCAAGCTGTGTATGCAGATAGTAGTACTATGCTACCCTTAGATATATCTAAGCCTTATGCGAGCCATTCCTTTGATCAACAGGTTATTGCGACCACTGACAGAGAGTTTTTATTTGTGGATAGATCAGATGGAGGGCAAAGAGGCTTTGCTATTACAAAATCAGACAAAACCAGTCTGAATAATCGCCTGTATGGTATAACTCCTTTTCACTTCCGAGAAGGCACAACCTATAGATATCAATATGTGTTTTCACAGCTTGGGGGTATTGCTGAAGGGGAAATAGGATATGCGCTTGTTGGGACATCAGAAAAAACCTTATCAGGCGCACCAGCCCCATATGAAAGAAATGAATCTCGTAATCTATTTGTTCAGATACTCAAAAAAGACATAGACGGATTAACCTATTATAGTAATACTACTTTGGAAGATTATATAATAACAAAGGGAGAAAAACGGGTACTTGAAGGAGATAAGGGTAATAGTCCCGGAAGGTATTTCCTTAGAGCGGGCACTGTGGACTATGGCGTGAAATGGCTTACTGATTATATAGGAACTACAGATGCAGCAAACCCAAAGCTAGTAGCAACTGATGATGGCAGGTTTGTTGTAATGTGGGAACGCTATGATAAGAGAGAATTTATAAATTCATATTACATGATACTTTCAGCATATGGAGAGGTACTTCAACCAGCAACGGCTATGAAGGACGTCAGACTCTCTTATACAGAACGGCCAGTTTACAGCAAAGGCAAGGTGTATTGGACTGTTTCATTTAAAGAGGCTAGCAAAATAGAATGCTATGCTCTTGATATCAATCAAAAAGTAGCGACAGTCAGCGCCACTCCTACTAAATCAACTGTTTTAGTCAACGGAGTAAAAGTACCCTTCGAGGCATTCAATATAGGTGGAAGCAACTATTTCAAGCTGCGTGACCTTGCACAAGCTATAAATGGTACAAATAAACAGTTCGAAGTGCGCTGGGATGCAAAAAAGAATGCAATTAGCCTTGAAGCAGGGAAAAAATACACTGCAGTCGGGGGTGAGCTTAAAGTATCAGAAAAAGCAGAAAGTAAAAATGCTGTTCCGACCACATCAAAAATATATCTGGACGGAGAAGAGGTCAGCTTTGCGGCATATAATATCGGAGGGAATAACTACTTTAAGCTTCGAGATGTCGCAGCAGCCTTGCTTTTTGAAGTGACCTGGGATAGCGATACTAGTACAATAGGAATTAATACACTTAAATAACTGGATTAGTAGCCCATATAAAGTATATAATAGATAAGAGGTGATAGATGTGAGTAGACCAAGTAAACCTATTCCAAAGAATTCAAACAGTAAATTTGTAACAAGAAACAGTAAACAAGATATTTTCACCAAATTTACGAAAACTTCAAAATCAAAACCAGAAGCTGATAAGCAGACTACTGATAGTAGTGAACCAGAGATGGACAGTCATAATAAATAAACTGCTACATACACTCCGATGTTGGGCATGGGAATAAGGTTGAAGAAATTAAAACAAATAAAAAAGTAGGTACCGAGCCCATGCATTTCTATCATACTGTTTTGTACGAAATGTTTGGGCATGGGCATAAATATTGCAGGCTTAAGGATATATATGGTAGAATTATTGGAGTATAGTTTATGGAGGTGTGGGGATGGATACTGAAAAGACTAAGCAAGAAAATGAAAAGGTTCATTGTACAGCTTTTTGTCCTAAGTGTGGAACGGATCTTTTTATAATGGGAAAAGAGTGCATGTGCAAAAACAAGGAGTGCAGTTGGTCCTGTGGTGGCTGTGCTGAGGATGAAAAATAACTAGATAGAGTTTATACTGAGCATATATGACTACTGAGAAATCAGTAGTTTTGTTTTATAAGCAAAAGAAAAATAAGAAGGGTGAGGATCATAGGTGAAAAAAAGGTTACTGCTGCTAACTTTTATAATGGTTTTGCTAAGTGGGACAATACTTGGTCTAATACTGCCTGTCCGAGCGCTGGAGCTCAAAGCTAAAGAAGCAAATCCCGAAGAAATAGGTCAATGGTATAGAAGCTCAAAGCTTTTTGGAGACAAGCTTAATGATATTATTTTTGAAAAAAATATGTTTGTAGCCATTGGGGCAAATGGAACAATAAATACTTCTGAAGACGGACAACTATGGGTCAAAAGAGCATCAGGAACAGTAAGAGAACTTAAACAAATCATTTGGACAGGCAAAAAGTTTATAGCAGTAGGTAGTAAAGGTACTATAATTACATCTACTGATGGCATTGAATGGAAGGCTGTCGCTTCAAATACAGAGCTGGACATTTATTCTCTGGACTACAATGGCAAAGTGTTTGTAGCAGTTGGAGAAAGGAATCTAATAATGACCTCCCCTGATGGAAACAAATGGACGCTGGTTCAGTCTGCTAAGCCTTTAGTAGATAAAAATACATATTCAGTTGAGAATACTAGTGTGGTTGGCATGCTTGGGGTAGACTTCAAGAATATTGAATGGTGTAAGGATAAATTTGTTATTGCAACCATTCATACACCTTCAAAATTTGAGCATGCTAAGGATGCTCTTATAACATCCACAGATGGACAAAAATGGAGCTTACATCAGCTTGAGTCGGAAATGTATATTAGAAAAATCATGAATATTGATGATAAGATTATTGCCTGTACTAGTGAAGGAGTAGCAATATCCTCGGACGGATTGCAATGGAGCAGCGTTAAGCTTCCATCCACTTTTAATGCTAGTATCAATGATATAATCATGAGCAACGACAAATATTTAGCCATTGGCGCACAGGGAGATGTTTTCGAATCATCAGATTTAAAGGATTGGAGCCTATTGCTAAATACTCAAAGGAATTTGGGAACTGGTACTATATTAAATGCTATAGCATATGGAAATGGTATATACGCAGCTGTTGGCGACAACGAGTTGATAGCATTAACAAATGATGGACAATACTGGCGAACTGCAAAAAAAGGCTTTGGGAATATTAATGATATTGCATACAATGGTGATACTTATGTTATTTGTGGAAAAGGCTTCATATTTGCTTCGAAGGGTGGGGCGGTATGGGATCAGGTTTATGATACCAGAGGCTACCAATTGACCAGTGTGTCATGGGTTAATAATAGATTTTTTGCGGTTGGTCATGGATACATACTTACATCCTTGGATGGATATGATTGGACAAGAGTTGACGACGGTGTTTTGACCACAAAGGGTATTTATGAGATGGCACAAAGCATTGCTTGGAATAGCTCAGTATATGTGATATCAGCTCAATCCAGCATACTAGTATCAAAGGACGGAAGCTCATGGGATAAAATTGATCTTTCTGAGAGTATTGGATATGTGAGAAATGTTGTTTGGGATGGTAACAAATTCGCCTTTATAACTGAGATAAATAGAGAAATGTATATAGCGACATCAGCAGATGGAGCTAGTTGGTCTTTAGAGCCTTGCAAGGTGCCTGAAGAGAAAGAAACTACATTCTTCCAAATGTATTTGGCATATGGTGATAGTCATTATGTGATGATGAAGGGACGGTCGATTTACTATTCTCAAGACGGATATAACTGGGAAAAGACCTATAGCTTAAATAAGGATGTAAATAATATAAATTTAAGCAATCATGTAACCCATCTGAAATGGGATGGAAGCTACTTTGTTGCTTCACTTTGGGATGGTATGGTACTCATGTCAAAGGATGGCAGGGAGTGGGTAGAAATAAATACTGGTTACACAAATACCATTAATAATGCTATTTGTGATGGGAAAGGCTTCTATGCGGTTGGGAACTATGGATTGCTTTTATCAAGCTACAACCCTATGGAAGCATTGAATAAGACCTTGAATAACGATGACTCAGAGCAACCAATAAAGATAGGTGAATATGTTCAGTTTGGAAACTACTATGGAGAGCCTATCCTGTGGAGAGTTATCAATATAGATGGAAATGGAGATCCAATGCTTTTCGCTGATAATATTATTGCAATAAAAGCCTTTGATGCAGCTGGGGATTACCATGTGGATAGCTCTAGAAAAGCTTATGGAAGCAATTATTGGAAGGATTCAAATATTAGACAGTGGTTAAACAGCAAAGACAATAATATAAGCTGGATACAGAACACGCCAACTAAAGAAAATGTTTGGCAGAACCCATATAGTGAGGAGAAGGGGTTTTTAGCTGACGGAAACTTTACAGAGGCAGACCGTAAAGCAATTAAGCCTATAAATCATAGAGTAGTGCTATCGGAGGTCGACAAAGCACAAATAGACGGAGGTAGTGAGCCGCTAAAAAATCATCGTATGGACTATTATTACGATAAAGCTTATTATATGAATTTGGTGGATAGCGTATTTTTACTTTCTGCACAGGACATAAGAAGGTATGTTTCTGATAGGGGCTGGGACATGAGGGCCTATCCTACAGCAAAAGCAGCTTTAAATAGTGTAGAAGCCTACTCTTCTCTTACCTATGACACCTTTTATCTAAACAGTAATGAATACTGGTGGTATTGGTTAAGTACACCTTCTAACATGCATGAATCAGTATATATAACAGATTGTGATAATGAGATTAAGAGTGGAAGTGTTCTTGCAGCTCTAGGAACTGGTGGGGTGCGTCCAGCGTTGCTTATAGATATGTCCTCAGTAGTGCTCAGGGAGGGCTCGGGAACAAAAGACAAGCCATTCATAATAGGAGGAATAGAGCTGGAAGCTGGAGCTTCAGATGGGGCAAGTCTGGAAAAACCAGACAGCTGGGCAGAAAAAGAGGTATATGATGCTATTTCAAAAAGCCTTGTTCCTGTAGTAATGCAAAATGGATATAGGAGCAATATTACAAGGGAAGACTTTTGCAGCCTGGTGTTAAATCTAATAAGTGTAAAAACACAAAAAAGCATAGATGCTGTAATTGCTGAAAGAGGTATGGATTTGAGCCAAAATCCTTTTGCTGACACAGCAAATCAAGCTGTTATAGCAGCAAACAAGCTCGGTATAGTGAATGGCAGAGGCAATGGAATATTTGATCCTTCAGGCAAAATAACAAGACAGGAAGCGGCAGTAATGCTTGCAAATACAGCTAGGATATTTAATACGGATAGTGAAGCATCAAAAGCCGACTTTACAGACGGGGATGAAATATCTAGTTGGGCAAAGGAATCAGTTGACTATGTATACACCAAGGGAATAATGAGCGGTGTAGGCAATAATATGTTTTCCCCAGGAGCTACATATACACGTCAGCAGGCATTTATTACTATACTTAGGCTGTATAGAAGCTTGTAGCTATATAATGCATATAAAACTACTGAGAAATTGGTAGTTTTTTTTGTTGAATTTTTCTGAAAAATGATATACACTATATCATAGTGATAGTTAAACTATCAGGAGAGGGGGGTGCTATAGTGAACCTGAGAAAAAAGCGGCAGTTGGAGCTTAATGATCAAAAGGAGAAAAGGAAGGAAGAGGTCATAATTGCTGCTATTGATGTGTTTAAGGAAAAGGGCATAGATGCAGCAAAAATGATCGATATAGCAGAGCGGGCAGAGGTAGGAGTTGCATCAGTTTATAGATATTTTAAAACCAAAACTGAGCTTGCAGTAGAGTCGGCAATATACCTCTGGGATAAGGATATAAGCATTTTATATGAGCAGTTTGAAAGCAATGATTTTATAAGTCTCAATGGAGCAGAAAAGGTTAAGAGGATATTGGAGCTTTTTGTAAGCATTTATAAAAGCTATCCTGAATTCTTCGGATTTATGGAGCACTTTGATAATTACATCATAAAGGAGGGGGTTCCAAAGGAGCGACTTGAGGATTATGAGGAAAACATTATCAGTCTTAAAACAGCTATGATATGTGCCTTGGAAGAGGGAATGGAGGATGGCTCTATTAAGACTGAGGTTGATAAAAACGCATTCTATATGACTGTATCGCATGCTTTATTTAGTCTATGTCAGAAGCTTATTTTAAGAGGGAATGTACTCAAAAGTGATGCAGAAGTAGCCGGCGATAAGCAGCTTGAACTGCTTATAGACATGGCTATGATATATATAATCAAATAAAAAGGTAGTGTAAAGTGAGTTATGAAAAATAGGAAGTAAAAAAATAGCCATTTAAGCTAGCCTAAAAGTAAAAAAAGCAGTGTAGATATAGCCGACCGCCACCATTGACAGCATGACAAAGCAATGCTGTGAGATGATTAT
>CALJSV010000045.1 GCA_937976095.1 uncultured Clostridia bacterium
TATAAGTAGTACCATGGTTCCAATAATAAAACTCGTTAAGTTGCGTGTAAAAAACATATAGTAGCTTTGTACAATATAAAATAGAAAAACCATTGTTATTAGTGATATGATGCTACCCTTCCAGCGCCCTACATCCTTCAATCTTTTATACCTATGAGAAATTAGAATGCAAAGCTGTGAAAAAACATATTTTAAACGATTCATCTAGCGATACCTCCATTCTAGATACCTAGATTTCGTACAAACAAAGACATTAGAATTTCAGTAATTTTCCATGGTTCAGTTTCCAAAAAGAAACTAAGGGATAACAGCTCGCCTTTTAGTATAATTTTCTTCTCACAAAAACTAAAAGAAAGGCGGTATCATCCCATGGACAATTTAACATTTTCTCATAGCGATTGTAAAGAAGAAAGTACTTCCATCTGGCTAGCAGCTGTAATGAAATTTAGCAATACTATTGGCGTAACAGAGGTATTTAACTCTTTTAAACTAAAAATGAAGACGTATGATTATACAGTATCTCAGAAACTAATAACCCTAATATGCTCTATAGTCAAGGGCTGCAAGTACAATGTTGATATAAATACTGAACTAAAAGAGGAACGTTTAGTGGCTAACATGTTTGGTATGGAGCATTTTCCGGATCAATCTCAAATAAGCGAGGTTTTATCCCGTACTGATGAAAACTCAATAGATCAGTTGAGTGATATCCATAGTAAACTTTTTGCTAAAAATAGCCAAAGCACTTCTCTCGATGGCATTGTGACGGTGGACTTTGATCAAAGCGGCCTTATTGCAAATGGCAAATCATATGAACTTGCACAAGAGGGGTACTTCCCAAAGAAAAGGAATCAAAAAGGATATCAAATGTCAGCTGCCTTTATCGGGAAAAGTTCTGAAACGCTTTCGCTGTTTCTTGATCCGGGGGGAACTCACTGCAGTTCTCGTTTCAAGGATTTGCTAAAAACAACAATAGCAAAGCTTAATACCCCACTGTCTAATGGTGAACTTATAATAAGAGGAGACAGCGGTTATGGTTCTTCTGAAAATATTGAAATAATGGAGTCCATACCAAACCTTAAATATGTTGTAAAAGGTTACTCAACTATTAGAGCATCTAATCTGGCAAAGGGCATCCCACATACTGAATATGAGCAAGCTGCGGAAGCAGCTTGGGTATATGAGATGCCAACAGATACTGACAGAAGAATAATAATAGTCCAGATTCTAACCAAAAAGGGAGAGTTAAAATATACTATGCTCGTAACCAATATAAGCAAGAAACAAATGTCTGCAGTAGAACTTTTTCATTTTTATAATGAACGCCAGACAATAGAAGCCTTCTTCAAAACAGTTAAAAACACCTACGGAATGAGGAATTTAAGAAGCACTAAGTTTTACGGAATATATAGCTTTCTGTGGTTAGTATTTATCACGCACAACATAGTAACATGGTTTAGGCAAACTATGCTTGCAAATACACCACTCGAGAATGTTGGTGTTAAGGTTCTTGTTGAAAAAGTAGGTAAGATAAAAGGCAAAATACAAGAAGCTGCAGATGAAATTATAGTTTTGATACCAAATGTTTCAGTTTTAGCCAGAAAACTCATAGATGCGCTGACGCGCCCTAAGATAGAACAACTTAGTTTCTTGTGACATAATCGGTAAACGTAAATTTTATAGCCTTTTATGGTAAATTATTCTGATTTGCCTTTATTAAATTCACTCATTTTTAAGTTCAGCAATAAAAATGTCTACTTCATTAGATTTCGATGTAAGTTATTTCAATAATATTCAAATAAGTGTATTGAAAATTATGGTAAACAAGTCTAATTCGTTTGTACATAACTTAGGTAATTAATCTCTAATACAGAGAGGAGAATTTATTTTGAAAATGAAAAAAGTCATTTCCATGGTCTCAGCGGTTGTACTTTCGTGTTTTGCCTTTAGCGCCTGTGCAGCAGCTCCAAACTTAGGCTTTAACGTGAAAAAAGGTGACGTCTACAGTGTGCATCAGGTTATAGAACAAAAGATAACTCAGGACATTGCCGGTCAGAAGATGGAAGTCAATCAAACCTTGGATTGCGTTTTTGCTTACAATGTCACTGATGTGGACAAGGATGGAATAGCCTCCGTTGAGGTAAAGTACGAAAGCCTTGCCGTAAAATCCTTAACAGCGGGAATGGAGCTGCAGTATGATTCAAAAAAAGAAGATAAGAGCAACCCGCTGGCTGCTGTCTATGGAAGCTTGATTGGGAAGGGCTTCTCTTTTAAGGCGGATAGAAAGGGAAATGTAATATCGGCAGAAGGCCTGGATAAGCTTGCTGAGGAAATGGTTGACAAGGCTGGAGTGCCAGATCCACAGGCAAAGGAAAGTTTGATGAAGACGTTAAAGGATAACTTCGGTGATGAGGCATTAAAGAATTCTCTGAGCCAGATGATAAACATATATCCGGATAAGAAGGTCAAGGTAGGTGACAGCTGGCAGACAGAAGAGGTAGTAACAGCAGGGTACCCTATGGTTATAAATAGTGTGTGGACGCTTAAGGGGGACAAAGCAAACATTATCACCGTGGATGTGATATCCACTATAGATGTCAATGAAGCCTCTAAGCCTATAGATATTCTAGGTTTAAAGGCAAAGTATAAGCTCTACGGGGATCAAAAGGGGACATATAAGCTCAACAAATCAAGCGGATTGATAAAGGAAGGCACTATAACCCAAAAGCTTGAGGGCAAGCTGAGCCTTGAGGCAGATGGCAAGCTTATGCCTCAGGGAATGGATATCCCTATTAGCGGCGAAATTAAAATGACCTTTGATATGAAGAAGAAATAAAAGTAATAAAAGTGGCTCTGCCACTTTTATTCTTTTTCCTCAAGAGACTGCTTGAGGGTATGCCAGGCAAGTACCGCACACTTGACCCTGGCGGGCATATTGGAGATGTTTTGCAGTGCAAGGGCATCCTCCAGAACCTCAAGTTCAGCTTCATCCGTTATTTCTCTCTTAATCATGCCGATAAATACTGAAACAAGCTCCAGGGCCTCTTCGACGCTCTTCCCCTTTATAAGGTCAATCATCATCGACGTGGAAGCCTTTGATATGGCGCAGCCTAAGCCTGTAAAGGAGGCATCCTCGATTATTCCCTCCACAACCTTAAGCTCCAGTGTTATATCATCGCCACAGCTTGGGTTGTGTCCTCTCATGGAGTGAGAGGGACAGTCAAGGTGGTGATGATTGTGACTGTGCTGACTGTGCTCCATTATAAGTTCTGTATAGATTGAATTAAGATCCATAGCCTAACCACTTCCTAACATTTTTCAAACTATCTATAAATATGTCTATTTCATCCTTTGTATTATAAAAATAAAAGCTGGCTCTGGCAGTTGCATTCAGATTCATGTATCTCATAAGAGGCTGGGCACAGTGATGGCCTGCCCTTATAGCTACTCCATAGGCGTCCATTATGCTAGCGGTATCGTGGGGGTGAACATCCTTAACATTAAAGGAGATTACAGAGGAACGCTTGCTCAAATCCCTTGGACCATACAGTTCTATTATAGGAAGTTCGGAAAGCCTTTCAAAAGCATAAGCAGTTAGTTCTTTCTCCATTGCCTCAATTCTATCCATTCCCAGCTTCTCAAGATAGAGTATGGCTTCCTTAAGCCCAAGAGCGCCTTCAACGTTCTGGGTTCCAGCTTCCAGCTTAAAGGGCAGTTCTGCAAAGGTTGTTTCCTGCTCGTGCACGTACTCAATCATATCTCCTCCGAAGAGGAAG
This sequence comes from uncultured Clostridia bacterium, assembly GCA_937976095.1. Lineage (GTDB taxonomy): Bacteria > Bacillota > Clostridia > Lutisporales > Lutisporaceae > CALGKJ01. Next base: position 3,777 of record CALJSV010000045.1, read on the forward strand.
GGCGGCATAGCCTCCAGGAGCTTTTCCTTTCCGTACAATACCCCTATTCCCATTGGACCCAGCATTTTGTGGCCGGAGAAAACAAGGAAGTCCGCATCCAGGGCCTTCACATCCAGCTTAATGTGAGGAACGCTCTGGGAGCCGTCTACAATAACCACTGCTCCTTTTTCGTGGGCAAAATCAATTATCCTTTTCACCGGGGTAACAGTGCCCAGGGCATTTGATATATGAGTTATGCTTACAAGCTTTGTCTTATCGGTAATCTTGGTGTAAATCTCCTCATCTTTTACCTGACCCTCACTATCCACATAGAGATATTTAAGCTGGGCTTTTTTGGCCTTTGCCAGCTGCTGCCAGGGTATAAGGTTACTGTGATGCTCCAGGATTGAAATAACTATTTCATCCCCTTCCTTTATGTTTGTCATACCGTAGGAGTGGGCAAGAAGATTCAGGGATTCTGTAGCATTTCTTGTAAAGATTATCTCCCTGGAGGACCATGCGTTTATAAAGGCCCTTACAACCTCTCTTGATGACTCATAGGCCTCAGTGGCCATAATGCTGAGGTAGTGAGCACCCCTGTGGGGATTTGCATTAGACCGTTCATAATAATCCTTCAGGGAAGCTATTACCCTAAAAGGCTTCTGTGTGGTAGCAGCATTATCAAGGTAAACCAGAGGCTTTCCATTGGCAGAAAGGGTGAGGGAGGGGAAATCCTTTCTTATTTCTGTAATACTTCTTCCGTCCATAGTAAAACCCCCTTATCCCTTTATAAGCTTTTTCTCAATTATATTTTGTATTTTCTCTCTAAGCTCTGTTAGAGGTATCATATCGATTATCGGTCTGAAGGAGGCTTCAACTATAAGCTTTTTAGCTTCCTTCTCACTGAAGCCCCTGCTCATAAGATAGAACAGTTTATCTTCATCGATTCTTCCTGCACTTGCCGCGTGAGCGCCCTCTACATCATCCTCGCCGCATAACAGC
>CALJSV010000046.1 GCA_937976095.1 uncultured Clostridia bacterium
TCTATATAGGACTTTCTTACTATATCATATCCTACTGGAGGAGGTTGACATAAGTCGGAAATGTTGTTAACATAATACTTATAAATTAATCTTTGATAAGGGGTGAACGATATGGGAAAAATGTTATTTACTAAAAGAAGATTATTTGCAGTAATGATTGCGCTTATTATGGTACTTACAGGTATGCTTAGCGTAAATGTTTTTGCGTCCAAGCCTGACAAAAGTGCGCCTACAGCCCCGTCAAATCTGAGAACAACAAGTGTTGCAGAAACTTCAATTACTCTTGCATGGACAGCCTCGACGGACAATGTTGGAGTAAAAGGCTATGATATATACATGGATAATAAATTAGCTGGCAGTAGTACAACAACCAATTATAGTGTAGTAAGCTTAACACCTGGTACAACTTATAAATTTTATGTGACAGCAAAAGATGCTGCTGGTAATGTCTCAAAAGCAAGTAACATAATAACAGTGACAACGACTATTTCGGATCCTCAGCCGACACCTACTCCAATACCAACTCCGGAGCCAACTCCTACTCCTACACCAGAGCCAACACCAGCACCTGAAGTCAAAACATCAAAAGTAGTAGGCTATTACGCCGCTTGGGCAGCTTATTCAGGCTTTACTCCAGATAAAATAGATGCAAGCAAGCTTACACATATAAATTATGCATTTGCCAGCATTGGCAGCGACCTTAAGATAGCATTGGGATATCCTGATATAGACCCAGGGAATATTAGTAAATTAAACGCTTTGAAGCAGACAAGCCCTAACTTAAAAACTATTATCGCAGTTGGCGGCTGGTCATGGTCTGGAAGGTTCTCTGATGCAGCACTTACTGAAGAATCAAGAACCACATTTGCTGCCAGCTGTGTAGACTTTATAGTAAAATATGGTTTTGACGGTGTGGATATAGATTGGGAATATCCTGTAAGCGGTGGTCTATCAACAAACGTAAAGAGACCGGAGGATAAGCAAAACTTCACGCTGCTGCTGCAAAAGCTTCGAGAAAAGCTTGATGCTAGAGGAGTTATAGATAACAAGAAATATATACTTTCCTTTGCAGGAGCATCAGGAACGTGGTATATCAATAATGTAGAGCTTGATAAGCTGCAGCAGCATGTTGATTTTGCAAATGTAATGACTTATGATATTCATGGCACCTGGGACAAGTATACAGACTTTAATGCACCTTTATATAATAGCAAGGATGCATCTCCACAATACAAGTGGAGTGTTGATTCCAGCATAAATGCATGGATAAAAGCCGGCTTTACTGTGGACAAGCTTATTATGGGAGTACCCTTCTATGGCTACAGATATGACTCAGTAACTAATGCTGACAATGGGCTGTATCAAACCTATACAGGAGGAGCGTCATTAAGCTATGCACGTATTGCCGCAAACTTCCTGAATGCACCGGGCTATACAAGGCATTTCCATTCAGAATCGATGGTTCCATGGCTATTTAACGGCTCTACCTTCATAACCTATGAGGATGCAGAGTCTATGGAGCTAAAGGCTAAATACATCAAAGCAAAGGGGCTTGGTGGGGCGATGATTTGGGAGCTAAGTCAAGACCCTAACAGAATTCTGCTGGATTCTTTGCATAACGGATTGAAATAGTTTAAAATCAAACAAAACATCTTCCGGCAACAGAAGGTGTTTTGTTTTTTATGTAAAATATTTATAGTATACTAAGTTAGCAATACAGGTCAAGAATAAATGCTTAAAGATGTAGTAAATTATCCCTTGGAGGTAATAGTATGGAAAGATGGGAAAAGATAAATGCAGTCACAAGCATGCAGTCTTATATAAGCCAGCATATAAATGAAACTATCACGTTGGCTGAGCTTTCAAGAAGTGCAGACTATTCACCCTTTCACTGCGCGCGAATATTCAAGGAGCTTACCGGCAAGTCGCCCTTTGAATATATCCGTTCCTTAAGGCTTACTAGTGCAGCGCTGAAGCTTAGAGATGAAAAGGTAAAGGTGCTGGATGTTGCTTTGGACTTCTTGTTTGATTCTCATGAGGGATTTACAAGAGCTTTTTCTAAGGAGTTTGGTATAACACCCTATAGGTACAGCAAGAGTCCACCTCCAATAAGGCTATTTATGCCCTCACCTATTCGCGACTATTATCTTACACTTAATAAGGGAGATAGAAATATGGAAAAGAAAATAAGTACACAAACCGTATTTGTACAGGTAATTGATCGTCCTGAAAGAAAGCTGATACTTAAACGTGCTGCTAATGCCAACGACTATTTTACGTATTGCGAGGAGCTAGCGTGTGATATATGGGGTATATTATGCAGCGTTAAAGAAGCTCTCTACGAGCCAATAGGAATGTGGCTGCCTGAAAAATTCAGACCCCATGGAACCTCCCACTATGCACAAGGTGTAGAGGTTCCTGCTGACTATAGCGGCATAGTTCCGGAAGGCTTTGAAATCATTGACCTGCCACCATGCCAGATGATGGTTTTTCAAGGACAGCCCTTTGAGGATGAGAGCTTTTATGAGGCTATTGAAGACCTGTGGGAAGTGATGAAAGGCTATAATCCTGAGCTTTATGGATTTGCATGGGCAGATGAGGATGCACCAAGGTTTCAGCTCGAGCCTCAGGGCTATAGAGGATATATAGAGGCGCGCCCGGTGCGGAGAATTAGCAATATATAGATAAAACAGATTATAACCACCTGGTTTTTGGTGGTTATTTTTTATAAACAAGGCACAAATCATGTATTTTAAATATAGCAAGGAATGTCAAGAATGTTGGTGGAGCAAAAAGCTAATATAGGTTAGTATCAATCATAAGGAGGCGATATAATGGAGAAAGCTCTCGTCGTTATAGGATTGAAGAAGTCCTATGGTGATACTGTAGCTGTAAATAATTTGAATTTGGAGGTATGCAAGGGGGAGGTTTTTGGTCTTCTAGGGCATAACGGAGCGGGGAAAAGCACCAGTATAGAATGTATTCTAGGAGTAAAAAAACCGGATTCCGGAGAAATCCAACTGCTGGGTAAAAACCCGGTTAAGGATAGGAAGCAGCTTTTTGAAAAAGTTGGAGTACAATTCCAGCAGTCGAACTATCAGGATAGGATAACGGTAGCAGAAATATGTGAGGCTACCCATTCTCTCTACAAAGCGCCGTCAGATTGGAAAAAACTACTTCAGGTCTTTGGTCTTGGTGAACTAAAAAGAAAAACGGTGTCTGAGCTGTCCGGTGGTGAGAGACAAAGACTTTCCGTGCTGCTGGCTTTAGTACCCAATCCTGAGCTGGTGTTTCTGGATGAACTAACGACAGGTCTTGATACAAAAGCCAGGAGAGATGCATGGAGGTATCTGGAATTACTTAAATCTCAGGGAATGACTATATTTCTTACTTCCCATTATATGGATGAGGTTGAAGCGCTGTGTGACAGAATATGCATCTTAAAAAAGGGCAGCATCATTGCTATGGGTAAAGTGAGGGAGCTGATAGATAAAAGCCCGTATGATAGCTTGGAGGACGCCTACCTTTGGTATACAGGAGAGGAGGGAGCAGTAAATGAGAGCGCTTATCACCTTGCTTAAAACTGAGTTGAAATTAACCGTAAGAGGGATGGACACCTTGATTTTTGGGGTAGTGTTCCCGTGTATTGTTGCAATCATTCTGGGAATAGTTGTTGGAAGCAGGCCTGCCTTTGAGGGTGCAGACTATACCTTCATGCAGCAGTCCTTTGGGGCTATAGCAGCTATTGGAATATGTGCTACCGGTTTGATGGGATTACCCTTGACGGTTGCAGACTATAGGCATAAAAAAATACTTAAGAGGTTTAGAGTAACACCAGTTAGTCCTGCCCTTATGCTTGGTATTCAATTTATCGTAAATCTTATTATGTCTGTGGCATCTTTTGTCTTGGTACTCGCAGTATGCATGTTATTTTTTGGATATAGAATGACAGGGTCTTTTGTGGGGTTTGCTATGTCTTACCTGCTGGTTCTATTGTCAATCTACAGTATGGGCTTGATGCTGGCAAGCATATCGCCCAACATCAAGACTGCAAACCTACTATGCTGCTTGATATACTTTCCGATGCTAATCTTCTCAGGGGCAACTCTTCCCTATGAGGTGATGCCTAAAGGGTTGCAAAGAGCTGCAAATATACTTCCTCTTACTCAAGGTATAAAGCTGCTTAAAGGGACTTCGTTGGGCACACCTCTGGAAAACATCCTTATGCCAGTAGTTATAATAGTTGCGTTGGCAATAATCAGCATAGGCGTGGCAGTAAAAACCTTTAGATGGGAGTAGAGAATAAAGAGATCTATATTTACAATATAAGTGCCTTTTGCTATCATATCAGCATAAGGCACTTTCTTATGTAAATAAATACATGGCAGGGGGTTAGTATAATGACTTCACAACAAAGATATAATACAGATACTATTAAAGCTGTAGCCAGAGTTATGGCTAATAGCTTTAAGGAGGACCCACTAATTTCTATGGTTTTTACTGATGTCACAAATGCAGACAAGCTTTTGTATAAGCATTCTTACCTGCGTGCTAAGGATGCTGCAGGGAATGGAAGCTTAAAGCTTTTAGATGGAAATCCAAGGGCCATTCTCATAGGAATGGACAGTAAAGTTGAAAGAAAGCTGCATGATTTATTCCTGAGTATGCAAATTATTATCAGTACCTTTGGTATTCTAGGATATAAAGATATAAAAACAATGCTGGCAAATAATAAAAAGACGGTAGATGTACTAAACTTAAACTGGTATAAGGAATATGCTGGTGAAAGATACTACCATGTTAAGGTTATTGCAATTGACAAGGAGCTTAGGGGTACAGGTGCCTTCAGAAAACTGATAACACCAGCAATAGAATACTG
>CALJSV010000047.1 GCA_937976095.1 uncultured Clostridia bacterium
TTCCACAGCCGGATTCTCCAACTATAGCCAAGGTTTCTGCAACGCCAAGATCAAAGGTTATACCTCTAACTGCTTGAACTTCGCCTGCATAGGTATCAAAGGAAACAGAAAAGTTTTTTACTTCTAATAATTTCTCCATAATTCTACACCTCCCTACTTTCTCATTTTTGGATCTAGAGCATCTCTTAAACCATCACCGAATAATTGCAGTGACAGCATAGTTATACTGATAAAGAATGCCGGAATAAACATTAGATATGGCTTAGTTTGGAATACCTGTGCACCTGCAGCGGCAAGCTGACCCCAGCTAGTCTGTGGTGGGTTAACTCCCAAGCCTATAAAGCTTAACCATGCTTCGGCAAATATGTTTGCCGGAACTGAGAAGGTCATACTAACTATAATAACTCCAAGACAGTTAGGTATTAAGTGCTTAAGTATAAGTCTTGATGAGCTTGCTCCCAGTGTGGTTGCTGCAAGCACAAACTCCTGCTCCTTAAGTGAGAATACCTGCCCTCTTACAAGTCTTGCTTTGCCCATCCAGCCTGTAATTGCAAGCGCAACTATAATAGGCATAAGACCCGGCTTCATTATCATCATAATAAGGATTACTAATACTAGGAATGGCAGTGCACTTAGGATATCAACAAATCTCATGATAAACATATCAAGCTTTCCGCCATAATAGCCTGAAGCTCCGCCAATAAGTATACCTATTATACTTTCAACCAATGTAACTACTATACCTATAAATAAGGATACTCTTGCACCTGACCATACTCTGGTCCACATGTCTCTTCCCAAAGTATCTGTACCAAACCAATGCTCTGCGCTTGGTTCCTTATCAACATTCGTAAGGTTGGTATCAAAGTAGGTGTATCCATTAGTAAGTGGTCCCACGATAGCTAATAATATAAGTAAAACCAATATTGCCATTGATATCATTGAGATTTTACTCTTTTTTAATCTTCTCCATGCGTCCTGCCAGTAAGTCATACTTGGTCTAACTATCGCCTGACTTCTTTCCTGGTCCAGACCCACATGAGCAAATTGCTCTCTTGATATTTGCATACTACTTCTCCCCCCCCTACTTCGCTACTCTTATTCTTGGATCGACCAAGCCATATACAAGGTCAGTTATAAAGTTCATTGCTATCAGGAAGACACCAAAGAATATTGTAAGACCAAGAATCATTGGATAATCCTGATTATTCATAGCTATAATCATCTGTCTACCTATACCTGGTATAGCAAAGCAGGTTTCTATAACAAAGCTTCCTGTTAAAAGAGCTGCTATTGTTGGACCAAGCATTGTAACTATTGGAAGCATCGCATTTCTGATTTGATGCTTTACTGTTACCTGTAAAGGTGATAATCCTTTTGCTCTTGCAGTCTTAATATAATCAGTTGATACTACCTCTAGCATACTTGTACGCATAAATCTTGAGAAAACCGCAAGAGTACCAAAGCCCAGACAAAGTGTCGGAAGTATTGTGTGCTCAAAGCCCATGCCTTTAGCGGGATTCATCCATTGTGCAACCGGCAGCCATCTGAGCTTAACTCCAAAAATAAATTGAAGAAAGGCAGCCATAACGAAACCTGGAATAGATACCCCTAGTATCGCTAAGAAAATAGTCAGTTTGTCAAGAACCTTATCTTTATTAAGAGCAGCTATAATTCCTAATAACAAGCCTGTTGAAACTGCAAATATAACAGCTCTGATACCAAGATCAGCAGATACAGGAGCTGTTGTTTTCAAAATTCCGTTTACTGTTCTTCCCTTGTATTTCATTGAAACACCAAGGTCAAATCTTGCAAGATTACCTAAATACCTCGCATATTGAACTGGTAGTGGCTTGTCAAAGCCGTAGTATTTATTTAAATTAGCCTTAATCTCTGGTGTCATTTTAGGATTTGTAAATGGATCTCCAGGTAGTAATCTTACTAGGAAGAATGTCAGAGTAACTAGCACCCATACAGTAATAAGTGAGATTACAAGTCTTTTTCCTATATACCTAAGCAAACTTAATGACCCCCTTTTATGAATTTTTTGTGAAAAATAAATGAATAAAAATCCAAACTTGCTTATAAGCTAGATGAAGGTATATGACTAGCATATACCTTCATCTATTATAATTTTTTAAACCTTAACTTACTATTTTACTATGTCAGTATATACGAAGTCAGGGTCAGCGCCCATAGCGCTTCTAACAACGTTCTTTACATAGTCTTGCATAGTGTAGTTTCTTGCTCTTGCATATATTGGAATAACTGGAGCTGATGATACAACTATTTGCTCAGCTTCAAACATCATTTTGCTTCTCTTTACTGGGTCAGCTTCAACCTTAGCGCCGTTTATCAGCTCGTCATGTCTTGCATCGCCCCAGCCTGTGTTGTTGTGTCCGCCGTCTTTAACAAATAGATCCATGAATGTCATAGCGTCATCATAGTCTGGACCCCAACCTGCGAAGTCAACGTCGTATTGTTGGTTAGTAGCTAATTGAAGCTTCTCTTTGAATACGATCTGCTTCATTTCGAACTTAACGCCTAAGTTCTTTAACCACATATCTTGCATTGCTTCACCAAATTGTCTTGATCTGTCACCTTCGTAGTTAAGTAGCTCGAATGTAGGAAGCTTATCAACTGTTGTGTTAAGTTCTTTAAGAGCTAGCTCAAGGTGTGACTTAGCCTTAGCTGAGTCAGCATTTGCTGGCCAGAATGACCATGGATTCTCTTTAGTGTATCTGTCCTTAACGCCCATTAGGTTGTCTGGAACCAGTCTTGAACCTGGAAGTGACTTGTTCTTCATGATAGCATCAATTATCGCTTGTCTGTCAAGTGCATAACCAAGTGCTAATCTGAAGTTTTGGTTAGCAAGGAACTTGCCAGTAGCTGGTGATTTACCCTTTAGGTTAACTTGTAGATAGAATAATGCACCGTCCATGTAGTCGTATACTGGCTTGCCAGCATCCTTAAATCTTTGGATATCATTTCCTGTTAAACCAACCATATCGATGTCGCCAGCTTCGTACATGTTGATAGCTGTAGCAGCATCAACAACAACTGTATACTCTATTCTGTCAAGCTTTATAGCAGCTGCGTTCCAGTAGTTAGGATTCTTTTCAACTGCATAGTTAGCTTCATGCGTCCACTCTTTGAATAAGAATGGTCCGTTTGTTACGAACTTATCTACTTCTGTACCATAAGCTTCGCCGAACTCTGTAACTTTGTCTTCTCTTGAAGGCATAAAGCTTAGGAAGCCAGCTAGTGATAGGAAGTATGTGCATGGAGCCTTAAGAGTTACTACTAAAGTTTTTTCGTCAACTGCTTTTACTCCAAGTTGAGTAAGGTCAGTGATCTTGCCAGTGTTGATTTCTTCACCGTTTACGATGTAGTAGCCTTGGAATGCATATTCTGATGCAGTCTTAGGATCAACTAATCTTCTCCAGCTATATTCGAAATCTTGTGCAGTTACTGACTTGCCATCGTTCCACTTAGCATCTCTTAGATGGAAAGTGTAAGTTAAGCCGTCAGCTGAGATTTCCCACTTTTCAGCCATACCTGGTTGAACTTTACCGTCATGTATTCTTACAAGACCTTCAAGTAACAGGTTGTTAAGGCCGATAGATACTTGGTCAGTACCAATTTGTGGATCAAGTGCTGGTGGCTCATCTGCACCAACTCTAAGAACCTTAGGTTCTGCTTTAACTTCAGGAGTTGGAGTAGCGTCTGGAGTAGCTGGCGTCTCAGCTTGCTTACAAGCTGTTAAGCCAATGCTTAGTACTAGTAAAACAACAAGTACTAGTGCTAATGTTTTCTTCATTGATTCATCCCCCTTATTTTTTTTTGGCGCATATATATAAATGTAACGCCTACAAAGTTAGAAATATGGATTTAACCACGATATTAATATATTACAATAAAAAAACTAATATTTCAATAATTAAATTGGTACAGCCTGTTGTAGTTTCTATTGAATAAATGAAATGATTATGTATCTATATACAATAATATTTAATGCAATAAAGAGAAATATAATTGTTTTTGCAATTAACTTATATGAAATGTATGATATTTATAGAAGATTATGACTTTATATACTCTATTATATTTTATAAATGTGTTTTTTTTGTGAACTTTTATTGATATTTTTGTGAATTGAATCAAATATTATGATAAAAAAGCTAAAGGTACGCATTTTGTGCATGCCTTTAGCTTTTTACTATCTTCTTTACATATTCTTGCATAGTGAGGGCATATTTTATTTCTATCTACTTCGTAGCCCAGGATATAAACGTATCTTCGTCAATAACCTGAACTCCCAGTTCGTTTGCCTTAATAAGCTTAGAGCCTGCATCTTCTCCAGCCAATACACAGGAGGTCTTCTTGCTTACGCTGCCCGATACTTTTCCTCCAAAGCTTTCAATAATTTCCTTGGCTTGGTCTCTTGCATACTTAGTAAGTGTGCCAGTCAATACAAAGGTCTTTCCTTTAAAATACTCATTCTCTATGATTTCCAGCTTTGAACCCTTCATATTTAGACCGCATTCCTTCAGCTTTTGCAACAGCCTTTTGTTCTGCTCTTGTGCAAAGAAGGTCAAAATGCTCTCTGCCATTTTGTCGCCTATTTCAGGTATCTGCACCAATCTTTCGTAATTAGCCTCAGAAATCTCGTCGATATCTATAAAGCTGCTGGCCAGCTGCTGTGCTGCTCTTTGCCCTATCATCCTTATACCCAGCGCAAAAACCAACCGTCCTAAAGGGTTGTTTTTTGATGCTTCTATCGCGTCAAGCAGCTTGTTGACAGACTTTTCTCCCATTCTATCCAGCTTGTATAGTTCTTCCTTCTTGTCCTTTAAAAGATATATATCTCCTGCATCTCTTATATAGCCCTTATCCATAAGAGATGTTAGCACCTGTGGACCCATACCCTCAATGTTCATTGCATCCCGTGACGCAAAGTGAAATAAAGAACGTCTCAGCTGAGCTTCACAGGAAACGTTAGTACACCTGGTCACAGCTTCTCCTGACTCGCGAATTGTTTCTGCGCTGCAAACAGGACATCTATCCGGCATAATAAAAGGCTTTTGCCTTCCATCTCGCTCTTCTTTTATAACCTCTACAACCTCCGGTATAACATCACCAGCTTTCTGAATTACAACTGTATCCCCTATCATTATATCCTTTTCTTTTATAAAATCTTCATTATGCAAAGTAGCTCTTCCAATTACGGAGCCCGCCAGTCTAACTGGCTCCAGTATCGCTGTAGGTGTAAGAGCTCCGGTTCTTCCAACCTGAACTACTATATCCCTAACAACAGTTCTTTTCTTTTCCGGAGGAAATTTATATGCTGCAGCCCACCTTGGAGATTTACTGGTATTTCCTAAAGCATCCCTCTGCTCTAAACTATTGACCTTTATAACCAGACCATCTATCTCAAAAGGCAGCTCTCCTCTTTTATCTGACCATTCATTGCAAACTTTAATAATATCTGCTGCCGTCCTGCATACTGATACATCCTGGCTAACCTTAAAGCCCAGCAGTTTCAAATAATCAAGGGCTTCTACATGAGTAGTTAAGCTTTTGTCTTCAATGCTCTCAAGATTGAATACAAAAATATCCAAAGCCCGCTCAGCAGCAATACTTGAGTCCAACTGCCTTATAGAGCCTGCCGCGGCATTTCTTGGGTTGGCAAAAAGCTGATCTCCCGCTTCCTCTCTTTTTTCATTTAGCTGTTCAAAGGCCTTCTTCGGCATATAGACCTCGCCTCTAACCTCAATATTCACCTTATCCTTTAGAACCAAAGGTATGGACTTTATTGTTTTAAGGTTTGTTGTAACATCTTCGCCTCTAACGCCATCACCTCTTGTCGCTCCACTGACAAGCCTTCCATCTTCATAATTCAGCACCACAGTCAGCCCGTCGATTTTTAGTTCAACCGCATACTCTACATCCTCATCCACTGTCTTTCTGATGCGGCTGTCAAAATCATTAATATCGCTTTCATTAAAGACATTACCCAGACTAAGCTTAGGATTAGTATGTACAACCTCAGAAAAACCCTCCAAAACCTTGCCTCCAACCCTCTGACTTGGTGAAGTATCTAATTTAAGCTCGGGGTATTGTGTCTCTATAGTAATAAGTTCCTTCATAAGTAAATCATAATCATAGTCACTTATTTCAGGCTTATCTAATACATGATAATTATAATTTTGCTTGTCTATCTCTTGCGACAGGCCTATTACTCTTTGCTTAGCAGTCTCGATATTCATTTTATCACGCTCCACTTGCTAATTTACTTGGCAGCTGTACTATATCTTTAGCAGCAGCTCCTTAGGTATCTCTTTAATAAATTGGGATGTTATATTATAGCTTGTGTTACCAAACATTGTTCTTTCAAAGGCTGATGTCAGGTAAAGCTTTTTTTTGGCTCTGGTTATTCCCACATACATCAATCTTCTTTCTTCTTCCATTTGCTTCTCCTCGTAATAGGAACGCTGGCTTGGAAATACGCCTTCCTCCATTCCTGACATAAAGACTACCGGGTATTCAAGTCCTTTTGCACTGTGCAGCGTCATCATGATTATTGAATCCCTATCCTCATCCACCGAGTCTATATCAGACATTAGAGATAGTGATGCAAGGAAGTCCTCTAAAGCAGCTTCAGGGTTCTTTTCTTCAAATTCCAAGGTAGCAGAAAGTAGTTCCTTAATGTTTTCTGCCCTTGATATGGAGTCCTCATCTTGATCCTTTTCGAGATCTTTAAGGTATCCGCTCTTATCCATTACATCTCTTAAAAGTCCTGATATAGCCTTGGTCTCTGCCGCAGCCATTAGCTCAGTCATTAGCCTGACAAAGTCCTTTATGCTTCTTTGTGCCTTTGCTCCTATTCCTTCTATAAAATCAATATCAAGCAGCGCATCGTAAACTGAGCTGCTATTATCCCTAGCATACTCCTTTATACGCTCCAAAGTAGTATTGCCGATGCCACGTTTAGGTATATTGATTATGCGCTGCAGACTTACGTCCTCTCCCGGGTTTTGTATCACTCTCAGATAGCCTATGATATCCTTTACTTCTTTTCTATCATAGAACCTAAAGCCTCCTATTATCTTATAGGGTACTCCTCTGGTCATGCACGCTTCTTCCAGTACACGTGACTGAGCATTTGTCCTATACAGTATAGCAAAGTCCCTTAAGGGTCTCTGTTCTTCAAATGACAGCCTTTGTATCTCAGAGGTTATAAAGCTTGCCTCTCCCCACTCATCCATTGCATTGTAATGCAGGATCGAGCTTCCGCTTTCATTTTCAGTCCATAGCCTCTTGGATTTACGTGCAAAGTTATTTCTTATAACTGAATTAGCCGCATCAAGAATTGTTTGAGTTGAGCGGTAGTTCTGTTCGAGCTTTATGACCTTCGCTCCGGGGAAATCCTTTTCGAAATTAAGTATATTCCCAATGTCAGCGCCGCGCCAGCTATAAATGCTCTGATCATCATCGCCAACTACGCAAAGGTTTTTATGCTGTTTGGCCAAAAGGCTTATAAGTCTGTATTGGCAATAGTTTGTATCTTGATATTCATCTACCATAATATACTTAAACTTATTCTGGTAGTATTGAAGGATATCCTCATTGTACGCCAGCAGCTCAACTGTCTTAAACAATATATCATCAAAGTCCAAGGCATTGTTTTTTACCAGCTTGCTCTGATAAAGCTTATAGATGTCAGCCATCTTTTTTTGCTTAAAATCATGCATATACTTTTCGTAGAATTTATCTGCCGAAAGCATCATGTCTTTAGCAGATGATATTGATGATAGAACTGTTTTAACAGGAAAGTTCTTTTCGTTATAGTTTAATTCTTTAAGACACTCTTTTACCAGTGATTCCTGATCCTTTGAATCGAAAATTACAAAGTTTTTCTTATACTCGTTGAGTCTCTCTATATTTCTCCTTAGCATCCTGACACAAGCAGCATGAAATGTAGATATCCACATATCTTTCGTTCCGCCAACCAGCTTCTCAACTCTCTCTCTCATTTCGCTGGCTGCTTTATTCGTAAAGGTGATTGCCAGTATATTTGAAGGATAGACACTTTTTTCTTCTACTAAATACGCAATCCTGTAGGTCAATACTCTGGTTTTTCCAGAGCCTGCTCCCGCCAATATTAGCAAAGGTCCTTCCGTGCTCAGGACTGCATCTTTTTGTTGAGGATTTAAATTTTCCAGATACTTCATATGTACCTCCATATTTACTATCATTTATATTTTTTCCATAATACATATTTTATATTATAGAGCTCGCTCTGTAAAACACATTTGCTTTATGCTTACACTATTTCTAGTAATTTGTATATCTGTATTGAATATAAGCTTTAATAAAAGCAAAAAATAAGATAAATCCAAAATGAAAGAAGGATTATTATGAAAAAGGGCACATATGGACTGCCAAATGTTATGCCTAATGGAGTGCTGGAGCCAATTGAGCATATGGATTTGGTAATGGCAAAGATTGAGAGTGATGCTCATCAGCCCTATACAGGTGTGGATGAAAAGCTTAAAGCAAAGAGTAGAGCAAAGGAGTAGATATGAAAATTATTGACGAAACCTATAATGGAGAAAAATATCCTATTATTGAGCGAGAATACAATGCATATTACTTCCCTGACAACTATAATCCTGACAACATAAAGGATCAGTCAGAAGGCTTAGTAGAATCCTTCAAAAATCACCATGAAGTCATACCATATGATCCTAGAAAAACAAGATAAGGATAGATGGAGCCCCAGCTCCATCTATCCCATATAGCCTGATACGAATTAATCTACATAAGATTGCTTTGTATCAATTTTAATAGTATTTAAAGTTCCATCCCATGTAACTCCAAAGTCAAATGCCTTTCCTATATCTCTCAGCCTAAAGTAGTTGCTTCCGCCGATATTGTAGGCTGTTAGCTTTATTTCCTTACCGTTAAGGTAAATCTTTGAAGTTGTAGGTACTGCATCCTTTGTTGTTGGATTGGCTGAAACTGCTAGTTCACCGCCTACTGCAGTGTATGCCTTGCCTGAGGTTAAGCTTATTGCATTTTTATCAGCATCCCAACCTACCTCAAACTGCTTTTCAGTTCCATTAAGAACCTTCGCAATATCTCTTAGCTTGAAGTAATTGCTTCCGCCTATGTTGTAGGCTTCAAAGGCTACTTTTTGTCCATTAACCAATACATTGGAGCTTGTTGGTAAAGCAGCTGCTGGTGCAGCAGGGGTCTTAACCACCTCTAGGATACCATATCTGCCGTCACTCCAGCTTCCATTTCTTACTATAATAAGATCATCATAATATGACTCTAAAATATAATCATATTTTGGTGCGATCAATTCCTTGCCTGTATTGTCATAAATGCCCCATTTCCCTGTTTCCCAATCTCCTAGCTTAACAGAGAAAATCTCATGTCCGATATATATTATGTCATCATATATTGGCTTCAAAATCTCCTTGCCGGTCTTATCTATCAAGCCTTGCTTTTGTGTATCTCCAGAATCAGCAGATACTATCGCAGCACCATCCACAAAGTAACTAATATATCTATAAGTAGGCTTTAAAACTTCCTTACCATTTGTATCTATCATGCCCCATTTTCCTGTTTCCCAGTCTCCTACTCTTACAGCTGCCATTCCCTCGTAGAAGCCATAGGTTTCATCATATATAAATGGTATTACTTCCTTGCCCGTCTTATCAACATATCCATATTTCCCATTATCCCAGCCGCCAATTTTAGCAGCTGCAAGTCCGTTTTCAAAATATCCTAAATAATCATATTTCGGAGCTAGGATCTCCTTGCCAGTACTATCAATTAGTCCATATTTTGCAGAATAATAGTCACCTAATGTAACTGTAGCTATGCCCTCAGCAAAATAACCAATCATACTATACTTGGGAGCTGCAAGAACCTTGCCTGTGATATCAATCAAGCCCCATTTGCCCGAATAGTAGTCACCTTCCAATACAGAATACAATTTATCACTTACTGGTGAAATCGAGTTGTATTTTGGAGCTAGTATCTCCTTGCCCGTCTTGTCTATAAGACCCCACTTGCCTGTTGACCAGTCACCAAGCAGCACAGTTGCTATACCGTTTGTAAAATATCCAATTTCGTCGTACTTTGGAGCTAGTATTTCTTTACCAGTGCTGTCTACAAGACCCCATTTGCCTGTTGACCAGTCACCAACCTTTACAGTTCCAATACCCTCATAAAAATAGCCTATCTGATCATATTTCGGTGAAATGATCTCTTTGCCTGTCTTATCTATGACACCCCATTTCCCAGTGTCATAGCCTCCCACTCTTACTGAAAATAAACCATCTCCGCAGTTCTCAACAGCATCATACTTAGGGGCTACAAGCTCTTTCCCTGTATCAGAAATCAGACCCCACTTGCCTGTTTCCCAATCTCCTATCATAGCAGTTGCTACTCCATTGCTTAAGTACCCTATGTGGTCATACTTAGGTGCAACCACTTCCTTGCCTGTTTTATCAATAAGACCCCATTTCTGGTTATCCCAGTCGCCTATAGCAACCGCAAAAACATCTTCGTTTATCCAGGCAGGTACATAGTCATATTTAGGAGCTATTACTTCTTTACCAGTCTTATCAATATAGCCTCCCTTTCCATTCTTAATTACCATTGCCAACCCATTTGAAAAGCCATATACACGCTCATAAACCAGAGTAGGCTCTACCAATACCTTAACCGAGGCTGCAAAAACCTCCATCACTGCTGAAGGCATTGTTACAAAGGTCAATGCAAAAATAATAACCCACGCCAATACCCCAAATAATCTTTTCTTCATAATTTTCCCTCCTAAGTTTTTTATGTTATATTAATTAGATTAATTATAACCGACCTTAATATTACTCCCTCTGGATTAATCGTGCCCAAAAATGCTCGGTGCTTTTGGCCCTCTCCTTGAGCATCCTAATCCTTTCTTCATAATATCCTATATTCTCGGGGCTTAGACTATGGAGCACCTCTTCAGCGAGCTCATAGCCGTATGCCTGATGAATTGAGAGCTCTATACATCCAATAGCTGCTTCCGCCGCTTCCTTATAATGGCCTTCATCAGCATAAGCTCTCGCTCTTAGATAAAATACATCCGAAGTATTATAGGGTATGCTATCAAGCTTCCTATGAAGCTTAGTATAGTCCTGGCTGCTGTAATAAAGCTGAGAAAGCAAGTAATCAGCTTTATAGCTGCCAAAGTAATATGTGCTGCGACCTTCTAAAGCAGCCGCTGCCTCTCTGATTGCCCCACTTGCAGCCAACTGCTTTGAATTATTCATAATTAACTGCCCTGCATATAAGTATATAAGCAGTGCTGCCATAATAAGCAACGAAAGCTTGTACACTTTGCTTTGGATTTTTGCCTGAGGCTTATCTATTGCAATATAGCATAGAATCAGAAGTAAATAGCTTATACTTGCAAAGCTTAAGGTAATATCCATAAGTGAATGCAGCATTATCATCACAATCGCTGCTGCTGCATGTATGCTTTTATAATTAATGCTTCTTAAAAGTAAAACACTCATAAATACAATTATAATCACAGCAATAGCACCTGCATCTACCCCTGCCTGCATAATGCTACTGTGAATAAATCCAGTATCATAATTGGCCGATTGCCATGAAAACCTGACGCTCTCCCACCTTCCGGGGCCGAGCCCCAGTATAGGATTGTGAAGCATAGCCCTCGCCCCATCATTTATATGTATGATTCTTTCTATATATGTACCCAAAGGCTGCAGCCCTCTGCTGACAATCAGGAAAACAAACAAAGCAAGCAGTCCTGAAGCACTGATGAAAAAGTATGCTTTGGACTTCCCTAATGCATCCATGAGCTTATTGAACTTAAAGCTTATAAGTACCAATAGTACTACCAATATTGCAGCAAAAATTCCCTGTTCAAAATACGACGTCAGCGCATACATAGCTCCGGCGAACAATGCGGA
Source organism: uncultured Clostridia bacterium (assembly GCA_937976095.1). GTDB lineage: Bacteria > Bacillota > Clostridia > Lutisporales > Lutisporaceae > CALGKJ01. The sequence continues at coordinate 12,000 of CALJSV010000047.1, forward strand.
AGTAAATAAGGCTGCTGCAAATTCTCTAACAAAGGTCTCTCTGCAAGGCCTTTCAGCAAGAAAAGCAACAATAGCAGCTCCAATCAAATAAGCTAAAATAGCTCCAATGGACTGAGTCAGAAGCAGTGCTGTTTTAAAAAGCAGCATATACCCTTTCTTGTCTTTGACCTCCGGACTTACGGAAATCAGTGCACATGCAGCAAAAAAAATTCCTGCTGCATTGGCATACTGAAAGATTCCCTGTAGTCTCCCGGCTGTTATCATCCCGCTGACAGGTATAACATTGCAATAGAAAAATAAGGCTGAGACAGCAGCTATAGCTCCTGTACTTACAATTAGCTTATAGAGTCTTTTTTTATCCTCAAGGCTGTGGAGCAGAATCCAAAACAGCAGGGATGAA
>CALJSV010000048.1 GCA_937976095.1 uncultured Clostridia bacterium
AGCTTCTAAGGGAGCTTAGTGATACCGTTACTCCTCAGGGTGTGTTGGCTGTTATAAGGAAACCAACCTATTCGTTAGAGGGGCTTTTAGGCAAGAGCAAAATCGGTTTGATCTTGCTGGACGAAATTAAGGACCCAGGTAATATGGGGACTATCATAAGAACTGCAGATGCATGTGGGTTGAATGCTGTAGTGCTCTCTAAGGGTTGCGTTGATTTATACAATGCTAAAACGATCAGGTCGACCATGGGTTCTCTTTTTCACATACCTGTCATTACGGGAATGGATCTGATACAAGCTATAAACGAGCTTCATCAGGATGATATCGTCACGATTGGAGCAGATCCCCATGCTAAGGTTGATTGCTTTGACATCGAAACAATGGGCAAGGTCGCCATTGTGATAGGAAACGAAGCCCACGGAATCAGCAAGCAAGTAAAGGACAGCTTGAGGTCAAGTGCAAAGATTCCTATGCCGGGCAAGGCGGAATCTCTTAATGCGGGTATTGCTGCTGCACTTATGATGTATGAATTTTTTATTAGAAGATAGTAACATATTTGTCCAATAATTATATTATGGTAGTGGGAACAGGTGGACAGGTCAACAAGAGAGAAAGCTCCTAATAATAATCAAAGGGAAGAGACTAGCTTTGGTCATTGGGGCTAGTCTCTTCTTTTTGTGTTCACAAATAATACCAAAAATTTTATAGGGAACACGAATACTGAGTTGGGGTAAGGGGTGTTCACCTATGTCGCTACACAAAACAAACTTCGACTTTGAAACTTAAAGTCGTTTTGCTTATTCAAAGGCTCTGGCAAATATGTTCTTAAGAGTACTTGCCCCTACATTACCCCCGGTTATTATAGCAGCAGTATTTCTGCCTTCAAAGAGTGCGGGGTGTTCAAGTATAGCGGAGATACAGATTGCACTGGAAGGCTCAACAATTATCTTCTCATTTAGCATAAGCAGTGCAGTATGCTTTATGATGTTTTCTTCACCGATTTCAAGGACTTCATCTATACAATCCTTAGCCATTTCAAAGGGTATCTGACCAACCCCTCCTACCAAAGCATCGCAAACAGAGGACTTGGACGGATAGTCCGTATAGCACTTGTTGTCTCTTAGGGAATCCATCAAGGCAACACAGGCACTTGTCTGAAGTCCAATGACTTTTATTTTGGGATTGATATGTTTAGCAGCAAAGCCGATGCCCGTTATTAAGCCGCCGCCACCCACAGGAACTAACAGAGTGTCTATGTCGGGACATTGCTCTAAAACTTCTAAGGCGATTGTAGCAGAGCCTGAGATTACATCATAATCGGAGGAGGCATCTACATAAATCATATCGTACTTTTTCATCTCATTCATTGCAAACTCATAGGTCTCGTCAAAATTTAGGCCTTTTTGAATAACCTCAGCTCCATAATATTTTATGTACTCCAGCTTTGCATCAGGAGTAGTCTCTGGAACATAAACTCTAGCCTTGATATCTCCAAGCATATGAGCTGCATAGCTTACGCCAGAACCATGGTTTCCTGAGGAAACTGCCATTACACCCTTTGACCTTTCGGCTTCTGTAAGCTTCGTCATCTTGCTAAGCGCTCCTCTTACTTTAAAGTTTCTAAGCTTTTGCTGACTTTCAAGCTTCATATACACTTTTTTACTCTCTGAACTTAATCTTATAGACAACTCAAGAGGGGTGTTATATATGTATTTTTCTATGCGCTTCTGTGCGGAAAGTACATCATCAAACTTTAACATTTGTTCAACCTCCAAGGTAATATTAATAAGTCTATTATAATGTAGATTGTATATTTTATGCAAATCTTTTGTGGTGCCAGGCACCGCACTTTCGCACTTATTTCCGGTGCCTGCACTACATTACCAGCTTATTATTCCAAACATTATTAAAATGATTCACAAATTTGGATATAAATGATTTATAAGTCATTTAATAAATAAAATTCAAAAATTAACCATATTACAGGTTTAAAATTTTATTGCTATCGTATATAATATTAATTGTGGCAATTTTTATACTTATCTGTCAGCTTTGGTATGGAAAGACATAGGTTTGACGTCGGAGTATATAAGAATAGAAAAATGAAGGCACAAATCAACCTGCGATAGGTGTCGAATTGCCACGAAAAATGTTAGGGGGAGTAGAAATGAAAAAGAGACTAGCCACAATGATGACGCTGCTTCTTGTAATTGCGCTTGTTCTTAGTGCTTGCGCACCAAAGGCAAATCCAGTTCAGGGCGGCAACGAGAACACACCAGAACTATCAAAGGACGCATCCGAGTATATCGGGGCAAAGGATCCATCAAAATTGCCTGAAGGACCCAAGAACAGAAAAGACACAATTATAATCGGAACAGTAGCACCTGAAGGATCTCTAAATCCAATCTATACAGGTACATTGTATGACTCCTATGTTACAGCCCTTGTATTTGATGGTATGATCTCAAACGATGCAGAAGGCAACCCAACCTCGAATGTTG
>CALJSV010000049.1 GCA_937976095.1 uncultured Clostridia bacterium
AAGATGAAATAATTCTTGTTAACGATATCAAAGAAGCTATAAAGCATAAACACCCAGGCTATGAGGCTTTTATAACCATAGATAGAAACTACGCCATATTAAGATAGAGAGGCGATACTGTGAAAAATCAAAAGAAAAAGATTAATAACAAGGCGGCTAAACCATATCTGGAGTACTTGCTTACAGCCGTACTTTGCGTTGTGCTGATCCTAGCGCAGCTTTTTAGAGGACTCTATTTCAGAACCGAATATATGCCTTTTATTTTTATAATAGGCATTATGGCTCTTATATTAGGCTATTTACTATACAAGAACAAGGCAGAGGTGCTTTTAAAGCCTGTAGGAATAGGTCTTATGGGCCTGACTGCAGCATATGCCCTAGCACTAATAAGAGCGCTTTCGCCCATTGAGGCGCTGGACAGCATACTAAAGCAGTTTGTGCTGCTGGTTGTATTTGCTGTAAGCGCATATATAAGCAGAAATGCTATACTCAGAAGTGCGTTAAAGCACTGTATTGCGGCTGTGGCTGCTTTACTTTCCCTAAGCTCTCTTCTTGGCGTAGCGGGTATCTTAAAATTTGAAGGTGTAATTACTAAGGCCGAGAGATTAGGTGGGCTGTATCAGTATGCAAATACCAATGCAGCAGTTATGGGAGCTTTGCTTATGTTCCTGCTTATAATGAACCTGGAAAGAAAATCAAGGTATCAAAGCTTTTTATATAGCTCTGCTGCAGTGCTTGCAGCATGGGCGTTTTGGGCATCAGAATCAAGAGGAGCACTTATAGTATCTGGAATTATTTACATAATCAGTGTAGCTGCAGTGGGATACAAAAACAGACTTCAGCTTTTGCTATCCGGCGTGTATATTTTAGGTGCAGGCTTTGTATTATATTCCTTGCTTAATCCCGCTTCTTCTAGTATAGGCATTTTCGCATTTTTACTTCTAACTATAATATTCTCATCGGTATTAACCTACTTTGAATCAGCATATGTCAAAGGTCTTGAAACGCTTACGAAGCTTAGAGTCAATATCATTACAGCATCAGCTGCTGCTGCCCTGCTGCTTGCAGCAGCACTGGTTTTAAGCATTCCTGCACAGCTTATTCTGACGACGGAAAACCCGCAAAGAAGTTACAACTTGTATACCGTAAAGCAGGAGACTAACTACGTGTTAGAGCTTGCTCTTGGACAGGACAAGCCATCTGACTCCGTCCTTGCCCTTGGCTTGGAAAGCATAAACGGTGCAAATGAAAGCACTGAATTGGTCTTTGAAAGCATAGAGGTGAGTCAGCCGGGAGTGCAGAAAATGCACTTTAAGACTATAAAGGATACCAGTTATATAAGACTGAGTTTTAGAGCCGGAGCGGCACAGGAAGCTGTAAGGATATCCAGCTGCAGACTGTTAAGCGGCGATAGCGGCAGGGTGATTGACAACATAAAGCTGAGATATATGCTGCTGCCGGATTCTATTGGGAAGAGGCTTACGGATATCAATATCAAAACAGGTACCCTTGCAGAACGTTTAGTTTTTGTAAAGGATGGATTAAACATATTGGCTCACAACGCCTTGCTTGGAACCGGAGGCGGGGGGTGGAGGCATATATATACCAGATACCAGTCCTATGATTATGCATCTGCATATGCACATAACTACTATTTGCAGACAGCTATTGAGACCGGCGTATTAGGAATAATATTCCTTATATATACCTTAGCTGCTGCTATGCTACTGATATACAAAGCAACAAAGGCGAGGGAGGAGAAGCTTTATCTTGCGGCAGCCATGCTTTCACTGTTTTTGCTACTGCACTCCTTTGTTGATTTTAACCTATCAATACTGGCAGTTGCAATTTTGCTTTGGGCTTCAGTGGGCATACTGGCAGGGGCAGGAAGTGAGTCTAAAAGGTCAAGACTAGCCAAATACAACAGCATCAGTATAGGATTATTTATGATACTAAGCGCCGCAGTAGTAATTGCAAGCTTTATAATAAACAGCGGCATATCCTACAGCATTGCCGGAGAAAGACAGCTTATAAAAAACCCGGCAAAGGCAAAGAATAGCTTTGCGATGGCACTAAAGAGAGATTTTTATAATACCCGAAACCTGATAAGGTACAGTGAGATAATTGAGCTTGAAGCCGAAGCCTCCAAAAGCAGTGAGCTTCTAAAAAAGGCAAAGGAAGGCTATGAAAGAGCGGTAAGCCTTGAACCAAACAATCTGAACAATTGTCGGCAGGTATTAAGCTTCTATATAAAGCACGGCTATTATAAGGAAGCATCACGCCTAGTAGATAGAGCACTTCAAATCCAGCCACTTGCAGCGTCAAGCTATGAGCTTAAGTCGGTTATAAACAGCTTTATATATGAGCAATATATGTTGAAGGGCAACGCTGAGGAGGCTGTATTCTACAGAGATAAGGTGCTTGAGATAGAGCGAGATTTTGCAGATAATGTCAAGGCTGATGGCTTTAAGCCGGAGCTGTCAGATATAACTCTTGAGAATATCAATAAAATTAAGTCGGAACTAAAAAAATAGGTTTTTGTCACACCTTGACACGCAAAATTATATGATATAAAATAAATCAAGATATATTAAAAAATATATAGAAAAGCTGAGAAGTGGACAGTAGCTTATGCTGGAGCTTAAAGAGAAATAATCATTTGGTGAAAGATTATTGCATAAGGCTTAAGTGAAGATCACCACGGAGCAGGATGCTTGAAGCAGTAGTAGAGTATCACGCAGACATGCGTTATATGTAAGAAGAGCTGTTAGTTGTTGCTGGCGCACAACTAGACAGAAACTAGGGTGGTACCGCGATAATTCGCCCCTGTATGCAACTTGCATACAGGGGCTTTTAATTTTTCATTTACTAAAACAGCTTTTGTGTTGATTAATTGCTTGTTATTAATTAACACAAAAGCGGGGGAAGAGAAAGAAGTTCTGAAAGGAGAGAATAGATATGGATAAATTTAAGTTTTTATCAGACAAAGCAGTTGCAGATAACGAAAAAGCTATATCTCAATATTGGAATGATATAGATTTACTGCAAAAGAGCATAGACTCAAGAGAAGGAGCAAAGCCCTTTATATTTTACGAGGGACCTCCAACAGCTAACGGAAAGCCTGGCATACACCACGTTATATCCAGAACCCTAAAGGACTCGGTGTGCCGCTACATGACAATGAAGGGTCATCAGGTTAAGAGAAAAGCAGGCTGGGACACTCATGGACTTCCTGTAGAAATAGAGGTTGAGAAGGAGCTAAAGATATCCGGCAAGCAGGATATAGAGAAGTATGGCATAAAGGAATTTAATGAAAAGTGCAGAGAATCAGTATTTAAGTATACCGGTCTTTGGAGAGATATGACTGAGAGAATGGCATATCTAATAAACCTTGATAACCCATATATAACTCTCGACAACAACTACATCGAAACTGCATGGTGGATATTGGACAAATTCAACAAGGAAGGCTACATATACGAAGGACACAAAATACTTCCCTACTGCCCACGCTGCGGTACCGGTCTTGCTTCCCACGAGGTAGCACAGGGCTATAAGGAAATAAAGACAAATACGGTTATAGTTAAGTTCAAGAGGAAGGATGCAGACGAATACTTCCTGGTTTGGACTACTACACCATGGACACTGCCTTCAAACGTTGCACTTACAGTAAATGCAAACGAAACCTACCTTAAAGCAAGGCAAAATGATGAAGTATACTACGTAGAAAAAACCCTTGCTAAGAAGGTTCTGGGAGAAGAGTTTGAAGTGCTTGAAGAGCTTAAGGGCAAGGATCTTGAGTACATGGAATACGAGCAGCTTATGCCTTTCGTACAGCCTGACAAGAAGGCTTTCTACGTAACAGTTGCAGACTATGTAACTACTGAGGACGGTACTGGTATAGTTCATACAGCGCCGGCCTTCGGTGAGGACGACTACAACACAGGCAGACGCTACAACCTACCAGTGCTTCAACCGGTTAGTGAAGCAGGAAAGTTCGTAACTACTCCATGGGAAGGCAGCTTCGTAATGGATGCCGATATAGAAATAATAAAATGGCTGGCAGGCGAAGGAAAGCTATTTAAGAAGGAAAAGGTGGACCATAACTATCCACACTGCTGGAGATGTCACTCACCACTGCTTTACTACGCAAAGCCAAGCTGGTATATAGAAATGACAAAGCTTAAGGATAAGCTGATAGAAAACAACAACTCAGTAGAGTGGTATCCTGACTATGTTGGCGAAAAGCGCTTTGGCAACTGGCTGGAAAACCTTAACGACTGGGCAATATCCAGAAGCAGATACTGGGGAACTCCACTGCCTATATGGCGCTGTGAATGCGGCCACTTTGACTCCATAGGCTCAAGATCAGAGCTTGTTGAAAGAGCAATAGAGGATATAGATGAGACAATAGAGCTGCACAGACCATATGTGGATAATGTTCATATAAAGTGCGGCAAGTGCGATGGTACAATGACAAGAGTTGTTGAGGTTATAGACTGCTGGTTTGACAGCGGCGCAATGCCTTTTGCACAGCATCACTACCCCTTTGAGCATAAGGATGATTTCGAAGGATTATTCCCTGCGGACTTTATATGCGAGGGCATAGACCAGACAAGAGGCTGGTTCTACTCACTCCTAGCGATATCAACCTTTGTAATGGGAGTGTCTCCATATAAGAGAGTACTTGTAAATGGACACGTGCTTGACAAGGACGGCAAGAAGATGTCTAAGTCCCTTGGCAACACAGTTAACCCATTTGAAATGTTTGATAAATACGGTGCAGATGCACTCAGATGGTATCTCCTATATGTATCTCCGGCATGGACTCCTACTAAGTTTGATGAGGACGGACTAAAGGAAGTACTAAGCAAGTTCTTTGGAACTCTTAAGAACGTTTACACCTTCTTTACTCTATATGCCAACACAGACAAGATAGATCCAAAGGACTTCTCTGTAGAATACCAGGATAGACCAGAGCTTGACCGTTGGATGCTTTCTAAGTTTAACAATGTGCTGAAAGAGGTTGAAGAGGAGCTTAAGATATTTGACCTTACAAAGGCTATAAGAAAGATACAGGACTTTGTAAGTGAAGACCTCTCCAACTGGTATATAAGACGCTCCAGAAGACGCTTCTGGGAAACAGAGCTTACAGAAGACAAGAAGGCTGTTTATAACACCACCTTCGAGGTGCTTGTAGGCATAGCTAAGATGGTAGCACCATTTGCTCCATATCTCTCTGAGGAAATATACAGAAACCTTACAGGAGAAGTATCCGTTCACCTTGCATTATATCCAGAGGTAAATAATGACCTGATAGATAACAAGCTTGAGGAAAGAATGGACCTTGTAAGAGACCTTGTAGGTCTTGGAAGAGGGGCAAGAGAGCAGGTAAGAATAAAGGTTCGTCAGCCTATCCAGAAGGTGTTTATTGACGGCAAGTACGAGACTCTTATATCCTACCTCATACCGCTGATACAAGAAGAGCTCAACGTTAAGGAAGTAATATTCGAAAAAGAGCTTAGCAGATATATGAACTTCAGCCTGAAGCCAAACTACAAGACAGGCGGCCCTGTACTGGGAGCAAAGATAAAGACCTTTGCAAAGGTACTCTCAGAGCTTGATGCATCAGTATATGCGCCAAAGTTTGAAGCAGGAGAAACCGTTACTCTTGAGCTTGAAGGAGAAAACTTCGACATAACCAGTGAATACGTAATAACTACAATATCCTCCAAGGAAGGCTTCACAGTATCCATGGCAAACAACCTCTTCATAATCCTTGATACAACTCTAACCAAGGAGCTTATAGACGAGGGCTACGCAAGAGAATTCATATCCAAAATACAGCAAATGAGAAAGAACAACAACTACGAAATGATGGATAAGATAAAGATATACTACAACGGAGACGAAGCAATAACAGAAGCTGTCAACATACACAGCGACTATATAATGCAGGAGACACTGGGAGTAAGTATAGAAAAGACTGAGGATACCAGCTATGAGAAGCAGGATCTAAATGGACATGAGACGGGGATAAGGATAGAAAGAGTATAATGAAGAAAGGCATTCGCACACATGGGCGAATGCCTTTCTTAAATTTTGCTTAGTGATTAAAGAGTTCCTTAAGTAGCTTTATTTCTTCTTTATTCTCTTTGCCCCAACTTTTCCAGAACCTCGCGTCCTTCGTTTTAAGCACTTCTTTATCAATTTTCATATATTCGTCCAACAATTCAGGGAGACAGAAAGCTAAGCTATACTCAGAGATTTCTATCTGATCTATTATATAAGGAACTGCCAGTAATCCATATTCTGACAGCTCGGAAATAGCTGCTTCCTTAGACATGGGAGTCTCATTTCCCTTAATCATGTCCGAAAGGCTTCTAACAGTGGATTCTACATTTGTTTTCTTATCCTTTATACTTTCTACCCACTTCATTCTGGTTGTATAAGGTGCTTCAATCCCCTCGCAGTCAAGCCTCAGAAGCTTGCAAAGCCCATACATCAGAGTGTTCGAGTCTGGGTGCCCCTTTTCTATTTTCTTCATCATTGCAGCAACATTTCGTATACCTAAATCGCTTAGTATATATAGATATTTGTCCTCGTAGGGATTATAGTAGGACTTCTTAATAGCTGTATCTTTTCCGTGAGCTTCTTTGTACTTATGGATAGCTATTTCTATTCTGTCTTTGGAGGGATTGCTTTTTACGTTTATATTGTTGATTGTACTTACTGCCAATATCGCAATCATAATAATAGCAGCTAAATAGATTGATATATACTTTGAGTTTCTATTCATGTCGTACAAGCTCCTTTGCATAAAATAAAAAGATGATTATAAGCTTATATAGTAATTATAACATATGGAATTATATAGGTGATAAGAAAAAGACAGCCGGCAAATGCCGGCTGTCATACGCTG
>CALJSV010000050.1 GCA_937976095.1 uncultured Clostridia bacterium
TGATAGAAATTGCATGGGCTCGGTACCTCCTTTTTGATTTATCATAATTTCTTTTAACCTTATGCCCATGCCCAGCAATTTGCACAAAACCTTACGATAGAAATTACATGGGCTCGGTACCTCCTTTTTGATTTATTATAATTTCTTTTAACCTTATCACCTATCTTCTATCTAACTTCTACCTAATGATTCCGGAGCGTGTAAAGTCTTCCAGTACTGCCTTTTCAACTGACTCATCAGATGAGAGACGTACATAGGCTACCCCCATCCTGGCACAGAATTCCCTTAGGCCAGCCTCAAAGGATTCTAGAGCCCTTTCGTACTGCTTCAGCAGCACAGGTGTCACAGCAATATCCACAGCCTTTCCTGTCTCACTATCCAGAAGCCTCACCTGCCCGTTTAGCTCAGGCTGTATTTCTTCCTTCGAAAGTATATGCACCAAGGCAACATCCTGCTTTTTGTACATCAGATATTTTACTGCCTCCTCAATGCCTCCCGGAGAAAAGAAATCAGATATTATAATTGATATGCCGCGCCCTTTTATATCCTTTTTCTTTATTGCTTCATTGAGACTTGTTTCTCCTGTAAAGTCCAAGCCTTCCAAAAACCCAATGCATCTATCATACATGGTTCTTCCTACTACGGCAGTGGACTGCTTCAAGTCGCTCCCGGATACACCATTAAGGCATACTCTATCAAGATTGTTCAATGCCAAAAAAGCCAGCACACCTGCCAGCTTAAGACCATATATGTACTTTTTTGGACTTCCAAAGTCCATAGACCTGCTGCAGTCTATAAAAATGTTTACTACTGCCTCTCGCTCCTCCATAAACTGCTTAACGAAATGCTTGTCAAACCTTCCATAGGCATTCCAGTCTATCCGCCGGAAGTCATCTCCCATGGAGTATTCTCTAAAATCTGAGAATTCCACAGAGCTTCCTTTGCTTCTGGACTTTCTGTTTCCACCCGTGCCCTCAGACATAGCCATTCTTACATTAATAACGATGCTATCCAGCTTTTTTAGAAATTCTGCATCAAAAACCCTTTCCTTCATAGCATAGTCCTCTAATCCGCCTTAGCAGCCAGAAGCTCTGTAATAAGAGCATCTGTTGTTATTCCATCAGCAATAGCATCAAAGTTAAGGAAAAACCTATGTCTTAGTGCCGGATATGCAACATATTTTATATCCTCAAAGGATACATTGTACCTGCCTTCCATGAGAGCCCTTGCTCTTGAGGTATTAATTATTGCCTGAGCCGCTCTTGGACTCGCCCCAAATCTTATATACCTCTTAGACGCCTCCGGTGCTTCTTCACTCTCAGGATGGGTAGCCAATACAAGCTTAAGTGCATAATCCTGAACAGGCTTCGCTATTGGCACCTCTCTTACAATACTTCTCATTTTCAGGATATCCTCAGCTGTTATTACCTTGTTTAGCTCTATAGTCACATTGGAGGTCGTAATATCTACTATACCCTTAAGCTCCTCAAAGGATGGAAACTTAACATTTAGCTTAAATAAAAACCTGTCCATCTGAGCCTCAGGCAAAGGGTAGGTGCCCTCCATCTCTATTGGGTTCTGGGTTGCCAGAACCATAAAGGGCTGGGGCAGCTTCATTGTGCTTTTGCCAACGGTAACTGTCTGCTCCTGCATTGCCTCCAAAAGTGCAGATTGGGTCTTTGGCGTAGCTCTGTTTATCTCATCTGCCAGCACCAAATTTGCAAAGACAGGGCCCTTTTGGAACTCAAAGCTGCTGTTTCCAAGCTTATCCCTTACTATTATGTTTGTACCTACAACGTCTGCAGGCATCAAGTCAGGAGTAAACTGAATCCTAGAAAAGCTCATATCCATAACCCTGGCCAAGGTCTTTACAAGCTGCGTCTTACCCAGTCCGGGAACTCCCTCTAAAAGTACATTCCCGCCGGTTAATACTGCCAAAAGCACCTGTCTTACTATATCCTTCTGACCTATAATAGCTCTGCCGACTTCATCCTCCACCTTCTTAATGCTGTCAATCAAAGCTTTTATGTCATTTTCATTTATATTCAATATATCAACTCCTTATATGTGATGGGAAGCTTCAGATAGCTGGCATCTGCCAGCTATCTGCCCCTACTCATTCTCCCAGTGAAGTGAAGTAATCCTTTACCAAGTCCCGCATACCCATTGGTATGTCAGATGCCTCCATAGACTCCAGTGCTGATCGGGTGTACTGTCCAAGCACTTGGTTGTAGGGTACTGCTTCTCCCCTTACTGCATTTGATTTATCTGAAGAAGACTGCTCGGTGTTTCCGCCCTCTCCCTTTTGCCCACTTAGGTTTGAACTCTCACCGTCTCCTCCCAGAGTCTTAGAGGTGAATATTTTTTCGTATTCTCCCACCTTTTTATCTGATGGAGTGCTCTTAGTTATCCCTGAGCTTCCAGGCGATGTAGGTTTCGGGCTTTCACTTCCCATATCCGTTCCGCTTCCGGCACCGCTGCCTGTACCCTGTCCCTGTCCTCCCTGCTGACCTTGACCTTGCCCTTGTCCCTGACCTTGCTGACTACCTTGTCCGCCTGCACTTTGATGACCATTATCGCCAGGACTTTGCCCCGGAGCAGCTTTTTTGCCGGACTGCATGCTTTGAAGCTGCTGGCTCAGCTCTGACAGAGCTGTTCTGAGCTCCTCAGAGTCCATAAGCTTCTCCATAGCTTCTCCTAGCTGACCCAGCTCATTGCTAAGGTTTCCAAGCTCACCCCTTGCCAGCTTATCCGACAGCTCAGCAAGAGCCTTTGCCAGCTCCGGATTTCCCTCAAGCTCCTTAGAAAGCTCAGACAGGCTTTCTGCCAGCTTTTTTGCATCCTCAGGCTTCATATCCTTCAAGACCTTCTCAAGCTCCTTTAGCTCTTGCTTTAGAGCCTCTGAATCCTTATTTTTAAGCATATCTGCCATAGCCTTAGTCGTTTGGTTTTTTGATAGGGTGTTTATCAGCTTATCCATGCTTTGCTTTAGCTGTTCACTATCTTTTTTGATAAGCTCCAGCTTCTTATCAGCCTTCATAAGGGCTTTATCCAAATCCTTATCAGTCTTAGCACTGCTTACTTCTTTTTTCAGCTCCTTAAGCTGTTTCTCAAGCTCTTCTTTTTGCTGCTTTATTAGCCTTGGATCTGATCTGACCTGCTTTATTATTTCATCCAGCTTTTTTTGCTGTACCAAAAGCTTTTGCTTTTGCTCCTTAAGCTCTGCGGTTCTTTCCTTTACAGTATTGGGTAAAAAGCCAGTCAGAGCAAGCACAAGTGCCAATATCATTATCATAACGGCATATCGCTTGTTGGGACGCAGGGGTATACCAGCTTTATAGTCTAAGCTTTTAAGGTTTTTTAGTGTGTCTTCCTTTTCAAGCCTGGCAAAGCTGGACTGATCCTTTATAAGCTCAAGGGCCGTTATAGTTCTCTCCTTAAGTCCCAAGCTGTCTGTCTTTGCTGCTGTCAGCATGCTGCCAGGCCTGTGAAGGAGGGCTGCCGCTGCCGACGCAGCAACAGCAGCCCCCAAAACATACAACAGCTTAATATAGGCATCAATGATGGGAACAAATTTTGAAGCTGCTATTATAAGGCAACCCACTAAAAGCCCACCCGCAAGCCCTATAAACACATAGTCTATAAGCCTTTTTGCATGAAGCCTGTTTTTTATTCTCTGAAGGATTCTTATCAATTCCTTATCTGTGTTGCTCACAATACCACTTCCAAACCTTATTTATTCTACTATGCCGCATTCCTTCTTGTTCTTTTTACTCTTACGGGATTGAGCTTTCTTGCTGATAATGCTATAAGCACAGCTGTTAGCACGAAGTCAAAAGCCACATGTACTACCCAGGGAGAAAGCCCTAAAAGCCTTCCATCCGTGCTTCCTCTTAAGCCGGGTAAGCCAATGGATCCTATGCCGTATCCAAACTGATCTCCAAGCAAGGAGGCAAAGCCTACCATTGGATTGGTATAGAGCAGAGGAAAAAAGCCCTGATAGTCCCAGCCAAGAAATACTCCTATATAAAAATATGAAATAAAAAACGTACCAAGTATCAAAAAAGCTCCTGTTCCGTAGGTCATGACCGTAGCTGCGGTGGTCCTTTTGAGATAGCAGGAGTAGAATATCCCTATGCTACCTGCTGTAATAGCAATAATTATATAAAAGGCAAAAAGCTGCGCAACCTCAGCAATTGAGATTCCACCAAACATAAATATTACTGAGAAAATCGGCAGTGAAGCAACTATAAGCAAAAGCACCTGACTCATGGATGCCAAAAGCTTTCCTAGGACTATGCTTCTTGTAGAGAGCTTAGTACAAAGCAGCAAATCCAGTGTCTGCTTTTCTCTCTCGCCGGATATCGCACCCGCTGTAAGGGCGGGAGCAACAAAAAGTATAAGCACAAGCTGTATAAGCGCTAAGGCAGTATAGGTGCCTGTTGTTCTTCCTGGGTCTACTGTTGAGGTATATATATTATTGTAGGACTCGTACATTACCATAAATGTAACTAAAGCAAGCACCAGAAGGTATAGTATTATTATACCGGCTGCCCTCCAGCCCCTCATTCTTACCTTTAGCTCCTTTAATAGCACAGGATTTATATTCATTGCTTTTCTTCCCCCTTTGTAACCCTCATAAATACATCCTCTAGGTTACCATCCAGCTGCGAAAAGGTAACAACGGGTATGCCTTTACCAACCAACGCTGCAAGCAGCCTGCTCATATCTTCCTCGCTTCCCTCAAAGCCAGCCTGCAAAGCATCCTCCATCCTGCTCAGCTTGCTTATAAGTGGGTTCTCCTTTAGAATAAGCTCAGCCTCATCTACCCTTGCACTAACCTTTATCCTTAACACTCTATGGCTGTATACCTTTTGCATTATTTCACTCACACTGCCGCTGACTACCATTCTGCCGCTGTCTATAATACCAATATGTGTGCAAAGCTCAGCAAGCTCTGATAATATATGTGAGCTTATTAATATGGTTTTTCCCATTTCCCTGAGGTTTCTGAGTATTTCCTTCATCTCAATCCTTGCCCTCGGGTCTAACCCTGATGCAGGCTCATCCAGTACTAGAAGCTTGGGATTGTGAATAAGTGCACGTGCAAGACAAAGCCTCTGCTTCATTCCTCTTGAAAGACTGTCTACGTATGCATCCCTTTTTTGCGTCAAGTCAACAAGCTCCAAAAGGTCATTAGTTATTTTCTTCTTTTCCTTATCCTTTATCTTGTATATAGAAGCATAAAACTCGAGATACTCAGTCACCTTCAGATCATCATATACTCCAAAAAAGTCCGGCATGTAGCCTATACTTTCCTTAATCTTATTGCTGTTTCTTGTCACATCCACACCATCAAGCCTAACCTCTCCGGAGGTTGCTGCCAGAAGTCCGCAGATAATCTTCATTGTAGTGGTTTTGCCGGCACCGTTAGGTCCCACAAAGCCGTATATCTCACCTTCAGGTATTTCTAGACTCAAGTTGTTTACAGCCAAGTACCTGCCATAGCTTTTTACCAGGTTTTTAATCTCCAGCATTATTTCACACTTCCTTTCACTGCAATTCTCGGAAGCGGCATATTGTCATCTGTCAGTTCAAATCTGAGCATGAGCCCATTTTCCAGTGATAGATACTTCTTTATGTCTTCGCCTTCGATTGTAAGCTTATCACTGCTAAAATCCTCCCAGTTACTGGTGGAATTATTATATATAAGCTTTTGTATATCTGTATTTGCAGTTACAGCTTCCAGAGCTATCTCAGCTACAGCTATGCTTTGGTCAAGCTTAAACATAAGCTCAATAGTGCCTGACCCATAGAAGCCCTTGCCCATCTCATCATAGTGACCCTGTGTGAGGCTACTCATTATGGTTGGCTTTATAGCTCCCATAGGATAGCTTATGGTATCTCCTTGCCTATAGCTAATGCTTGTATTTGCTGCAACAAAGCTTTTTTCGATCTTTCTGACCTTAGCTCCGTTTACAAGCAGATCTCCTGCCACTGATGTTCTACTCCATCCAATAATCTTTGCACCTGCACCGCCTTCTGTGCCTCCCCAGAAATAGTACTCTAAAATTTGTCTTTTCTGCATGTTCTCTCTATAAACCTGCACTTCAGCCTTTGTTTTTTTAGAGCTCCTTATATTATAGTTGTACGGATCGTTGTAAATTGCATTAAACAGGTCATATCTGTTACCATAGTAGTCTTTTATTTCCTCATCCAGCTTAATAGACTCACCGTCTGCAATGGCACCTACTTTTACAAACTGACTGTCAGTCACAATATAGCATTCATAAAGGTCAAGGCCTGTGTTATTCGTAATACTACCTGTCAGCCTATTGCTTACATAATTAAGCTCAGCTGTAAAGCTTCCTGTCTTAGCCTCACCACTGTCCAGCATGATATTTCTCATACTCCAAACGCCTGTATTGTAGTATTCGATAGCAGGCTTTGGCGCAAGTACAACCTTAGAAACCACCTTAGAAGCTTGATTATCGCCTCCATAGGAGTGGCGCATGTTTGTAATAAGCGGTTTAAGCTTAAAGGATTCTGAAGCTTCTACCCGCAGGTTTGATTTATTTGGTGTAAAGATTCCGGCATAGGTTTTGGGAAGCATTACGCCTGAAGGCTCTATTTCTATAATAGATATTACATTTGCCAGGGGCTCTGTCAGCCTTGTCCCATAGCCTGTAAAATACACAACAGCCGAAAAGACGATAGAGATCACAGGCACTGCTATCCACATAAGCTCCCTTCTGTCAAGCCTCTTAAGCACCAAATAGCTGATAGGTCCAACTGCAATTATATACACTGCAAATATTAAGAAGAGAGCCATAGGGCTTGGCTGCGGCAGCTCTGGTACACTTCTAAGGCTATTATCTATAGGATAAAGGTTATCACTCATCATCATCTTCTTCTCAAAATACATACCGGTATAGTATTCTGGAAGGATGCTTCCCATAAGGCTTTCAGAGAAGGCTTTGCTGCCTACCCATTCAGTAATCGGCTCCATCCCAAGGTCAAAGGCCGCTACTGCTACTACTCCCCTTTTTTTATTTATCCTCTGTACAAGTGCAAGCTCGCTGTCCTCAAGCAGCTTTACTGCACCCTCCAGCTCAAGCTGAAGTACCTTGAGGCTCATAGGTGCATCTGCACTTACCTTGTCCATTAGCTTATACAGAGCTGTTGTGCTGATGCTTTGAAGCTCACCGGTCTTTCCAACTAAAAAGTCATCCTTGAATACAGATAATGTCTTGGAATAAGTGGCTCCTGTACCTAGAAGAAGCACGCCACCCTCCTCCACCCACTTTTTCAAGGCTGTATACTGCTCTTTATCAAGCCTGGAGGTATCATAGTTGTTTATAACAATAGCATTAAGCATCCCAAGGGCTTCAGCATTTCTTGGAAGGGTTTTCTCGTTTATGCTTATCCTATGGGTTTTTATATGGCTGTAATTCTTTAAGGGTATTTTATCTATGTAGCTGATGCTCTCATCATCATCACTAAGTAGTCCTATGATCATATTATCAGAGGAAGCAGGAGATGAAGGTCTTACAACCTTTGTTATAAGCTTTTTCCTTCCCTCAACTACACTTACATTCAGCTTAGACATAAATGTAAATATAGGAACATTCATAACATATTGCTTTGTGGTATCCTTTGGAAGGTTTACCTCCAAAGCATATATAGTGATGTTTCCACTATCATCAGGAAGCTCCATCTGCAGCTCCCCCTTTATGTCCCTTGAGCTGTTTTCGACCTCTATAAAAACAGGTACTGTACTTCCTATTTTATAAAAGCCGTTAAAGCCTACATCTACCGTAAGCTTTAAAGACGTATCCCTTCGCAGTCCATCTGCATATACAGCTGTGCACAGCATTTGAAGCAGCAGCACAACCGTAAGCAGCAGCGCAAAAGCAGTTTTTTTGTGTTTCAATTTAAAACCCCCACATCATAATGTAATTTACTTTGTTGCATATACAAAGCTTTAAACAAAAATTTCTCCAACTTCTATGACGTAACATAAGAAACAGAAGTTGCATTATTTTTTATTCTTGTCTCTTTCTATTTATTTTAGTCTATTTTGAAAATATATCCAATAAAAAGCTTATAAATAGAGCATGATATATAATATTGCTAATGACACAAACTCTGATAGAATAGTATTATATTCAAAAGTACGGAAGTAAGGTTGAAAGAAATTATAATAAATCAATAAAGGAGGTACCTAGCCCATGCAATTTCCGTCATAATGTTTTGTGCGAATTGCTGGGCATGGGCATAAAAATGGCGAAGGTTATATTGAAAAAAGGTGAAGAAAAAAGGATTCAGACAGGGCATCCCTGGATTTTTGACAATGAGGTAGCCTCAATAGTCGGTACATATGAGCCTGCTGATATAGTTGATGTTTTTGATTTTAAGGAGAGGTTCTTGGGCAGAGGCTATATAAACCCTAAGTCTAAGATACTTGTAAGACTGCTCACAAGAGAGCAGGAGGATATAAATAGAGAGTTTTTTAGGAAGAGAATCATTAATGCCTGGGAGTATAGAAAGAAGCTGACTGATACCAACAGCTGTCGTGTAATATTCGGCGAAGCAGACTTTTTGCCTGCTCTAATAGTGGATAAGTTTGGCGACTATCTGAGTATACAGACTCTGGCTCTTGGTATTGAGAAATACAAGGACATGATAGTGGAGCTGTTGGATGAAATAATTGAGCCTAAAGGAATATATGAGAGAAATGATGTACAGATAAGAGAGCTTGAAGGTCTGGAGCAAAGGAAGGGCTTTTTGAAGGGTCCCTTCGATACTACAGTTGAAATCATGGAAAATGAGATAAAGCTTTGGGTGGATATAGCCAATGGCCAAAAGACCGGTTACTTCCTTGATCAGAAGGAAAACAGAGCAGCACTCAAACCTCTCGTAAAGGATGCAAGAGTCTTAGACACCTTTACTCATACAGGTGGCTTTGCTCTCCATGCGGCATATTACGGTGCAAGTGAGGTTACTGCTGTAGATATATCTGAGCACGCTATAGAGTATGTAAAAAGAAATGCGGAGCTGAATGGTCTTGAGGATAAGATAAAGGGTGTAGCTGCCAATGTATTTGATATTCTTAAGGAATATCAGGTAAGCGGGGAGAAGTTTGATGTGGTAATACTTGACCCACCAGCCTTCTGCAAGTCTAAGTCCGCCGTGGAAGGAGCCTATAGAGGCTATAAGGAGATAAACCTGAGAGGCATGAAAATACTTAAGCCGGGAGGCTTCCTGGTGACCTGCAGCTGCTCTCATTATATGTATTCTGATATGTTTATGAAGATGCTTCAAGAGGCTGCAAAGGATGCAAAGCGAGTGCTTAGGCAGGTGGAGTTCCGGACACAGTCCAAGGATCATCCTATACTGCTTGGGTCAAATGAGTCTTTGTATTTGAAGTGTGCGATATTGCAGGTGGTATGATTTTGGGTGTCGCTGGTCTCTGGTCACTGGTCACTGGGTTAGGGTTGGGCTTTGGAGTGTTTTTTAGGAGGATGATTTATGAATAATTTTTTGATTGGGATGCATGGGGGCTTTGATGTAGATAAGTATAGGAGAGATTTTCGAGAAGGCTTTTGGGGGGTAGAGGCTTGCCTTTTTCCTGATGAAACGGACTTGGGGGTTTTGCTGGATAGGGCGGATAAGGACGGCTTTAATGTAGGGGTTCATTTTCCTATACTAAAGAGCCAGTATAAATATAGAGACCCACTTTTTATGGCCTTGAGCAAAAGCGAATCAAAGGAAGCATACAGCTGCTTTGAGGCTGGTGTAGTACACGCAAGAGATATGGGGGCTAAGTATATACTTACACATTTTCCAAAACCCTTTCTCGTGGATAGAAGCTTTGATTGGAGCGATTGGAGATGCGAGGAGTATGAGAGGATTTTTCTTGAGGAATGTCCTATAACCTATTTTAATAAAATGTTAAATGAAATGTTTGAAAGACTTTCAGAGATGTCTGATAAGTATAATGTAAAGGTAGTCCTAGAGCATGATGCACTAAGCAAGCATCTTTATACTACGGGAATTTTGGAGGAGCTGTTTGATAAGTATAACCGCCTCAGCATTTGCCTTGATACCGGAAGGCTTCACCTATTCTCAAGGGTAGACAAGGCCTTCGACAGTGTAGGCTTTGCTGAAAGGATGTCAAGGTTTGCATCAGTAGTGCATCTTTGGAATGAGCAGGCAGGCAGCAATGCCCAGCGAGGACACTATCCATGCTTGCCTGAATTAAAGCCCTCTGAAGGCTGGGGAGATATTGAGGCTTACTTAAAGACCCTTGCTGGCAGCAGCAAGGAGCTGCTGTATAAGTTTGAGCATGACTCAAGTCTCATATCAGATGAACAGCTCGAGTCATGCTATAGCTGGGTAAACGATATTATTGCAAAGGCTTAATGGGCTGTCTTAAGATAGTCTTTAGCTTTTCTGGAGCTGTTTTGTTGGCATCACTGAGGTAAATCTCGTGATGCCTTCCTGTTTTTTGATAACCCTTTTCATCTATGAATTTATGTATTCTCTCAATATTAGGCTCTTCCTCAGTGTAGGGGCCAATATGAAGCAGCTGGGCTGATAAGCCTTCTTCATACGCCTCAAAGCGCAGACTGTCCATAGCCCTATTAGCCTTCTTTTTCTTTGCTGCTTCCAAGCCTTTTATAAATATTTCTTCTGTTACATGCTCAGGCTGCATAATCATAAGCGTCCATTTCCACCTGTGTTTGTTTTCCACTGTAAACTCCTTCATGTCGTCCATCCACCAAAGACCTTCAAGAGGCATAACGGAGTAGTCTATACCTGCATCCTTTTTTATCATAAATTTTATGGTGTAGGCCGTGCTAAAAAGTGCTGACACAGCCTCAGCAAACCATGGAGTCTCATTTGGGTTGCCTTCCCCGTCTATCATTATGTAGTTCATCTTTGGAGCTTCAATTACCTCTACTTCATTTTTCGAAGCATTGTAGAGCTTTTTTAGCTCCTTCTTATAATCTATTTTCATATGTATCTCCTCCTCAACAATACTTATCTATATATAAAGAATAAACCCTCCAATAGTGGTAGGGTCAATAGGGTTTTTGAGCTTCAATCAAGATAATTATTTTTTTTGAAGAATATTAAGGATATTGCTACAACCAATACACATAAAGCCATTACGAAGGGGTAGCCATATATCCAGTCCAGCTCAGGCATGTATTTAAAGTTCATACCGTACCAGCCTGCGATAAGGGTTAAAGGCAGGAATATTGTAGTAATAACTGTAAAGAACTTCATGGTTTTGTTTTGGTTTATATCCACCTGAGCCTGATAAGCTTCTCTTACCTGCGTAATATAGTCTCTCAGGTTCAGTACATTTGAATTTAGTCTGCTTATTCTATTATAGAGTATTCTGTATTGCTTGATAGAGCTTCCTTCAATATAACCATTTTCATTGTCTACCAGATCCTCGGCTATATCCAATAACGGCTCATAGTAGCTCTTCAAAAACAGCAGCTGCTTTCTCAGTGTGATTATGTCCCTTATAAATTCTCCGCTCCGGCCTTCCATTACCTCCTCTTCTAGCTCAGCTATCCTGCTTTCAATATCCTTAAGTATTGTGCTATCCATTGAGGTAAGCTTATCTAAAAGCAGAAACAACAGCTTAGAGGGTGTAGCAACATAACCGCTGGACTTGGAGTAGCTCTGCTTCGTCTCCTTTATTAGATAATCCATAAGTCTGCTATCATCTCTGGTTACTAGCATAAGGCAGCATTGTGTAATATAGAAGTTCAGCTCCGTAAGGTTAAACTCATCCTCCTGTTTAGTTATTATATTCAGCACCCCAAAGCACATTTCATCATAAACCTCCAGCCTTGGATATTGCTTTGGGCTTAAGCATTCCTGTACTGTAGATTCGTGAAGTTTAAAGTGCTTATTACTTTCCACAAGCTCCTCAGGTGTCATTATAAGACAGTAGCTGTTGCCCTTGTCTTTTTTGTAATGCGGAAAATCAGTTTTATGTATACCGGCAGCGTCAAGTCTGTATATCTCCATCTACTCATCTCCGTTCAAAGTATGTGGGAATCTATCATATGATTAATTTTAACATTTCTACGAATACCTATCTATAAAGGTCAAAAAAAATGAAAAACCCATCACCTGAACCATTTCAAATGATAGATCCTTCTAAAAAATAATTGCATGTGGATATGTTATCCACAATTCTGAATTTATCACACAATTGTTAGCTTGTCAACAATTTTCTACATTTTTTATACACAATATGCATATACAAGCTGGTTCAATGCTTTATAGGTCATTTTCCAGCATAAAAAGCTCCCAGTCTCCATCTGCGTTTTGGAAATGCAGATACCAATGAATAGGATCAGCGCTTTCCTTCAAGATAATCTCAACACAGGTGGTTATGGTTCCTTCATGGTTTTCAATATACCATTTTTGCTTTGATGACTTCAGGGTCTTATCTGTTGCCATATAGCCCTCAACATGATTCATCCTGCTTACATGCCTTATAAATGAAGATCCATCTTTGTTCTTAATATAGGCAGCTGACTTAGCTAGCAGCTTCTTTATGCTTTTTTCGTCTTTTGCAAATGCCAGATTAACAAAGCTTTCACATTTTGCAGTTATTGCAGCTTCAATATCAGGCTCCTTATCCCCTTCACTTATTTTCACCCTATCGGCATCTTCCTGTATAAGCTTGCCTATGCTGGTTGATAAATCCTTGGCAGCCTTGCTATTTTGAATATTAGGCTTGTATATGAATATATTAAGCACCGCAATTACAGCAATCATTGCAAAGGCCATCACTGTAAAGCCTCCAAAGTATTTCCTCAATTGAATTACCTCCAAAACATGTGTTTTGTTAGTATTATCCTCATTTTTTTGCATTTTATGTTACTGCTCCGGTAATAAATATTTTAAGTAAGACTTGACATTCACTGATTAAATATAATAACATATTATCTAATATATTGACCTGTGAAGGGAATAAGCCAGACTTTGCAGCATTTTATGCTGAAGTCAATAAGGGTGGTAACGCGGGTTGTAAGATCTCGTCCCTATTGGGATGAGGTCTTTTTTATTTTTATATATGGAGGTTTTTTTATGAGAACGACAAATTTGTTTATGCCAACTATGAGGGAGGTGCCAGCTGAGGCAGAAAGCGATAGCCATAAGCTTATGCTAAGAGCAGGGCTTATAAGAAAGCTTGCTTCGGGTATATACTGCTTCCTTCCCTTAGGCCTTAAGGCTATGAAAAAGCTTGAGGATATTATAAGAGAGGAAATGGATGCAGCTGGAGCAGTGGAGCTTTTAATGTCAGCCATGATACCCGCTGAGCCCTATAAGGAGTCAGGCAGGTGGGAGGTTTTTGGTCCTGAAATGTTCAGGCTCAAGGACAGGAACAAGAGGGATTTTTGCATGGGACCAACTCATGAGGAAATATTTACAGATATAGTTAAGCATGAGGTTCGTTCCTATAGAGCCCTTCCTTTGATGCTTTATCAGATACAGACAAAATTCAGAGACGAAATAAGACCACGCTTTGGTGTAATACGCTCCAGAGAATTTGTTATGAAGGATGCTTACAGCTTCGATAGAGATGAAGCAGGACTTGACTTATCCTATGAAAAAATGTATAACGCCTATTGCAAAATATTTGAAAGATGCGGCCTGGAGTTTGTTGCTGTAGATGCTGATACCGGCGCTATGGGAGGCTCTGGCTCACAGGAATTTATGGTTAAATCAGAGATAGGCGAAAACACTATCGCTTACTGTGACAGCTGCGGTTATGCTGCAAATGATGAGAAGGCACCCTGTATAAGCACTGGTAAAAAAAGTGATACAGCAGAAGAAAGCCTGGTAAAGCTTCTTACTCCAAGCATGAGAACTATAGAGGAAATAACCTCCTTTCTAAGCTGCAGCCCAACACAGGTGGTCAAAACTCTTATTTATATGGCAGATGACAAGGTGATTGCAGCTCTTGTCAGGGGAGATAGGGAGCTTAATGAAGCTAAGCTTAAAAACCTGCTTGGCTGTACAATGCTGGAAATGGCTTCACCTGAGAAGGTATATGAGATAACCTCTGCAAATGTAGGCTTTGCAGGTCCCATTGGACTTAAAGAGCTTACAATAGTAGTTGATAATGAGGTTTCTGATATGAAAAACTTTGTTGTGGGAGCTAACGATACGGATTACCACTATCTGAACGTAAATCTCCACAGAGACTTTAAAGCTGACATTACTGCAGATATAAGAAATATAGCTTTAGGTGATGTATGTCCTTTATGCACGGCTCCAATAGCGCTTACACCTGGGCTTGAAATCGGACATATATTTAAGCTGGGAACAAAATATACCAAGGCACTTAATTGTGTATATGTTGATGAAAATGGTCAGGAAATACCTATGGTGATGGGCAGCTACGGAATAGGTCTAAATAGAACCATAGCGACAATAATAGAGCAGAGTCATGATGAAAACGGCATAATATGGCCGATAGCAATAGCACCCTATCAGGTTGCCGTGGTTCCTGCAAATATGGGAGATACAGCACAGGTAAGCCTGGCAGAGGAGATATATATACGCCTTAAGGCTATTGGTATAGAAGTGCTTCTAGATGATAGAAACGAGAGAACAGGAGTTAAGTTTAAGGATACGGAGCTTATAGGTGTTCCAGTAAGAATAACCGTGGGCAGAAAAGCAGCCGAAGCCATAGTAGAGGTCAAGAATCGCAAGGAAAGCGATGCGGTAGACATGGGCTATGAAGCAGCTATTGAGTACTGTAGAAATTTGATATTAGGATAGTTGAAAGCCAACCCGCAAGGGTTGGCTTATATTATTTGCTTTATAAACAGCTTATTTCCCGAATTGGATAGATCTATGAATTCACTGCCTGACTTGACTATTGGCTGCCATACTCTATTTGGGTTTATAAAGACGATTTCTGCTATCTCTCCGTTGTTAAGCTCTACAAAGTCGCCAAGATATGAGTTGGCAATATTTTTAAGAAATACTGTAAGTACCTTTGTATCAAGCTTACCGAAGGTCTCCTGCTCAAAGTTCTTAATAACATCAAAGGGACACATCTTTTCTCGATAGGATCTGTTTGAAGTCATAGCGTCATATATATCTGCTACTGCAATAATCTTTGCATAGTCAGGTATCTCATCTTCCTTTGCTCCTAATGGATATCCGCTTCCGTCAATCTTTTCATGATGCATAAGTATAGAAAGCTTTACCTGGGCAGATGCATCCTTTGCCTTGCCAACCAGATCATAGCCAAGTGTCGTATGCTTTTTTATCGCTTCAAATTCATCATTTGTGAGCCTTCCGGGCTTTGATAATACGTCCTGAGCAACCTTGGTCTTTCCAATATCATGGAGCAAGCCGGCTGTTGCTATCTCATCAATCTCAGCCTTATTAAGATTCATCCATCTTGCTATTATTATTGCCACAAGTGAAACATTCAGTGAGTGGGAATAGGTATAATCATCAAGGGGACGCACGAGGTGAAGGTAATTGATAACATCGCTGAGTGTATTAAAATCATGAATTATATGCTTGCTTATTTCATTTATATGTCTAAGATCAACAAAGCCGCCTCTGCCAATTTCTTTGATTACATTTGTGATCTCGTCCACTTTTTGCGTGTAGTCTTTCCGAAACTTCGAAATCCGCTTTTCGTCATAGATACTGGTTACTATAGAAACCTCATCAGATTTATTATTCTCAGGCAGCAGAACCTTTACCTTTTGGATGCAGTTAATTCTTATCTTTTGTATATAGCTTTCTGTAAGCAACGTATCCTTAGGCAAAATGATGCCTGCTCCATTGCTGTTAAACAAATCTTCATATAGCACCATACCAGGAGTCAATGATTCAGGTAATAAATTTACTATTTTCACACGCATCCCACCAGCTATTCAGATTTGACTACAATATATATTATGCTTGTTCATTTACTAAGAAGTGTTAAAATTATTATAGCACTAAAAGCTTATTGTTAGAAGAAGCATTTGTAAGATTTTATCTATTTTTGTTGAATTTGATATAGAACATCAAAAAAAGAACCATAAGCAGTAAACTTCACTTGCTTTAGGTTCTTTTTTGCTATCCTATCAGCTTATAGTAAGAATTAAAAAGCCTTAGGAGCAGCTCAGAAAGAGCTTCATTTCTAATTACTCTACTACACAGCTCAGGCTTGAAGGGTTTAGCTTCATGCATGGTTCTCAAGAAGCTTTCAAGCTTCTTCTCTTCCATTATTCCATCAAGGCTAAATAGTGAAAAATCCTCTACACCGCATTCCTTCAGTATGCCTATATCCTTTTCAAATTCCTCCAGACTTTCATAGAAAGGTTCATTGCCAAGCTTTCCTACATTTGTAACTCCTACAGATATCGAAAGCTTTTCTGCAAGCTTTTCTTTAAGATGCTTAACCTGATGGTATATGAGATAGTCCACATTTACTCTTTTTATTCTTTTTACTTCGTTTCTTATCATTGTGGCGTAATACATAAGGTTATATTTATCCCAGCCTATATCAAACACAGGTACCTCCAATGCATTTTGCATAACCTCTGTATTGAACCTCAAGTCATAATAGCAATGTCTTATGCAGGTAGCATAGCTTTCATAGCCTTTTTCATTTAGATAACTTGCTGTATTGCTTAGTATTTCCTTAGCGCTATAAAACCTCTTTTTGTTCAGGTTATGAGTTATAAGCTTTAAGCAGGTAGCAACTGAGTCCATCAGTCTTTTGGGACTAATTATATTTTGTATATCTGACAAGGGAGATTCAAGATCAATACAAATGCCCTTCACATCCAGCTCTCTTTCTTGAAATTTGTCTATAAGAGCTCTGGTATACTGGTCGAAATGATGAGCATTTTTTTCATTTATCCAATAGCCCATATCATCAGACAGGGTTGCCCATATAGAGATTGGAACCTCCGCTTCGTTGTATCTCTGTATCATGTTATAAAACTCTTGATTGTCATGCCCATATTCGAGCTTATAGTTCAGTGTTATATTATATTTTTTAAAAAGCTCTAATATATAATCCCTGCATACCTCCTGCGGAGGAGTAAATTCGCACCATATTCTCGTATCCATAATGACCTCCGTCTAAAGAGAGTTATGATAATAAAAAAAACATATTCATTTCATAATATGTATATAGCAGCAGCTATGTTACCAAGCTGACATTTTGCCAGCATGTTTACATTAGTATTTTTCCCCCGCTAATTTCATTTATTTAAGCTGGATCATGTTATATACTGTATTAGCTTCCATTATGTTTTTAATAAAGTTCGTCTTGTGGTATGATAACAGTATAAAATAAAGAATTATTAATAGGTGATTTTATGTCAAAAAGCTATAAAATGGTTAAAGCTTATGGTGAAGCATCTTTTATCGAAAAAAAATCCAGATTTATCGGTTATACTTCTCCTGTATACAGTGAGGAAGAGGCTGTCCAATTTATCAACAGCATTAAAAAAAAGCATTACGATGCAGCTCATAACTGCAGTGCATTTGTAATTGGCGCAAATTCAGAGGTGCAGCGCTCCAGTGACGATGGGGAGCCTTCGGGGACTGCAGGTGTACCCATACTGGAGGTTATCAGAAAGGGCGGATTAACAAATACGGCAGTTGTCGTTACCCGATACTTTGGTGGTATCATGCTTGGTGCGGGAGGCCTTATAAGAGCTTATACCGAAGGTGCTGCCATTGGAATAAAGGCCGCCGGAATAATAAGAGTGCAGCCCTTTTCACTGTATAGCATCAACATTGACTACAGCTTGCTCAGCAAGCTTCAATATGAGCTGCCCAGAAAAAGCTTTATTATCTCTGAGGTTGAATACCTTGATAGGGTAACTATGAAGGTGCTGTCACTTCCCGAGGCTGCCCTCGACTTAGAAGAAAGTGTTGTCCAGTGGACAAGTGGAAGCGCAGTTTTAGAGCTTCTGGATACACGGCTTTTGAAGCTTGATGAGGACAATAAAATAATAGACACTGCCAGTCTTTAGGACCGCAGTGTCTATTATTATTATAGTATTAAGATTAATCCCAATAGTAATAGTCTCCATAGCTAAATGGGCTTCCATAGCCATAGCCGTAGTAAGGTGGACGGAATCTTCTTCTACGTCTTCTTCTGCCTCCAAGCTGGTTTAGTAGCAATAATCCAAAAACATCTCTTAATGCAGCTCTTGGCCCATACTGCCTGCTGTCATTGTTTCCATGCATAAGCTCAGGCATATCCTTCATCATATTGTCAAAGGCCTCATCTGTTGCTGCCCTTAGAACCTTGTTGTCTGGAATGTTTTCCAGGAACATCTCATCCTTTTCTTCCATTGTATCCAATACCCTGTCTACATGCGGAAGGATTTTCTTGCAAATATCAGGATACATTTCTTCAAATATATTCTCGTCTCTTTCATCCTCTTCAAGGTACGCCATTTCAGGACTTACTGCATTCATCATAGGAGCATTGTTTGCCGAAGCAATGTTTGCCATTGGCTGGGTATGCATCGGATTTACTGCTTGCTGCATAAGCATATTATTCATCATTGGACACATTTTCATATTGTTCATCCTATTACCTCCTGAAAAACATTTTCACTGGTAATTATATGTAAATATGTGAGTATTTGTGCTTGTTCGCAATTAATATTAGTTGCAGCCGCAGTATAGGACTGAAACCGGAAGCACAAGCTCAAGACAACCTACGCCTTTTGTCTCTGAGCTTACATTTATAGTTCCCTTATGCTTTTCTATAATCTTATGGGTTATTGCTAGTCCCATGCTATATCCGATATCCATTGTCTCATCGCACATTGCGGCTTCAAAGCCCTTAGTCAGACATTCTTCTTTAATTCCAGCTCCATTATTACATATAGTCACCATTACCTTATCTTTTTGATAAGAAGTAGCTATACTTATTTCTCCAGCTCCTTCTATACTTTGAATTGAGTTTTTTAAAATATTAAGCAGCGCTTGGTTAAGCTGCTGTGCATAGCAGGTAACAAGCGGAAGCTCTCCATAGCTTTTGCTGATGGTTATACGACCTCTGATCCTATTATTTAGAAGCAAAAGTATATTGTCAAGCTCCTCATTAAGGTTGATTTGCTTTATATCAGAGCCATCAAAGCTGCAAAAACTTTGTATGCCTTCTATTACCTCAAGTACCTTTTCCATAGCCTTCTTGTTTATTTCATTCATTGAACGCAGGCTCTTATAATATATACCTAAATTGCCGTCCTCAAGTGCTTCAATCTTATCAATTAGAATACTCTCTGTTGATAGGTTTGACTTTATTGCCGCCAAAGGTGTGTTTAACTCATGAGCCACGCCTGATATGAGGTTTCCAATGGAAGCCAGCTTATCCGAGCTCATAAGATAGTCTTGAGTATCTTTAAGCTGATTTAGAGCTTTATTTAGTTCTTGGTTCTTATGCTCCAGATTATGATTAATATCACTAAGCTCCGTAGTCACCGTATTTATAAGGTGCGTTAGCGCTTTAATATTACTAAAGCTTCCAAAGCGGCTTTCTGCCACACTGCTTTGAGCAGCTCCTGCTTTAACCTCTTTTTCTTTCTCAGAAGCATCTCCTTCTTTTTCGCTTAGCCCCAGAATAGTCATGGTTTCATTTAAAAAGCTGTTGCAGCCCTCCGAATGATAGAACTCACCATAGGTAAAGAAGCCTGCAGACGGAGCGATGTCATTGATAGGCGTCAGCTCCATTTGGACCATATCCTGCAAAAACACCTTTCTTGCCATGCAAGAGTATATAAATATGCTTTCTATAGGCAGTGTACGGAGTCCGCTTACAATGTTTAAGGACCTTTGGATAATCATATCCACATTCCCGTAGCCAAATTGTACTACATCCCCCTGGTGTATGTTCCCATCAATAACCAGTGAATTTCCCTCTACTTTTCCTACAGGTACTCGCGCAAGCTTCATGTTTTCCTTTCGGATTATTAAAGGAAACTGTATCGCTGATGCAGGCAGATTAGAAGCTACATCCTTTCCCAGATACCTTTCATATATATCAAAAACGTTTTGATTATCGATAGCCTTTAACTGATTGCCCTTAACCTCTGTTACTGTCATCAGCTTACCTATGGGCTCCCAGCAAAAACTGTGCTCAGTATAAACTGTAAGCAAGTTTCCTATAAGCACTGCACAGGCAACTCCATCATCGGTTATACCTTCCTCAGTAAATACATAGGACCTCTCAAACCTTCCATTGTCTCCAGCCTTACCTCCTGCAACTACCAGGTCGGAGCTTACGGCTTCTATACCCTTTAATATATCCTCACAGTTTGAAGCAATGCCGGAGGTAAACATAATCAGCGCTTTTGCAGCTTTTGAATTCATTTCAACAGCAGCTTTTTTGCCCAGTACAAGGTAGCTCTCATTGTTTCTGCCCATTACGGCGGTTTTTACATCCGTTGAAGCAAAGGCTGTAATAGACAGCACCGTTGAAGCCTCGGTATATCTTCCACTCCATATTTCTCCGGCAGTAGTAGCACCTACTATTTTTACTCCCGGCAGAAGCGCTTTAATTTCGCCTATAAGGCACTCTATATAGCTGATATCACAGCTGCACGTAAAAACTTGTACAAAAAAAGTCTTTGCTTGTCCAAAATCGGCATTTGACAGCTCATTAGAAAGCTTATCGAAGCTCTCATACATTAAATTTATAGTTTTCAAATCTATCCCTCTTTTTTTCTTTTTATGGAACAATTCTCCATAACACTAATTTTATAACATTTTATACTTAATTGTAAGACCTCGATAGATAATTAATCCAGTTTTTGCTCACTATGTCATGAAGTCCAAATATACACAACTATATTTATGAGAGCATAATGCAATAATAATATAGAGAATGTCAAAAGACGTTCAGACGTTGAAACACTTATCTAAAGGAGGAAAACAAATGTCAAATAATAAGCCTCAAATTGAGTCAAAGAACCTTTCAATAATAGATGATCAACTAAGTCATGAAGCACTTGCTGTTAAGAAGTATAAGCATGCTGCAGAAATGTGCACAAGTCAAGATATAGTTGACCTATGCAACCAAGCAGCTCAAAAGCATAGGAAAAATTATGACGACCTTTTAAACTACCTTAACACACATGAATAGCAAGTAAAAATTTACCCACAGTAAATAAGGAGGATATATATGAGCAATAATAGCGCAACTCTTTCAGAGCAAGATATACTTACTGACCTTCTAACACTTGAAAAGCAAATAGCTTCATCCTATAATACAGGAATAACCGAAGCATCCTGCGTAAACCTTCGACAAACGCTTACAGGCTCTCTTACTAACACTCATACTGTTCAATATCAAGTTTTTGACAGTATGAAAAAGCATGGCTGGTATCAAACTAAGGATGCAAGCGATCAAGATGTAAGCAATGCGAAATCTAAATATCAACAAATAAAAAATCAACTATAAGCTCTCCCTCAGCTCCGGCTTGCCGGAGCTTTTTATTATGTATCTGCACGTTTTGCAAATACAATAAAAAAACCTTCTATCAAGTCACCTGACATGATAGAAGGAATCTAATTATTCTATTTCTACTAAGATACTTCCGTCCTTATCATATATGCCTTCCTCATCAACCTGTACGTAGCCGTCTGTTGCATCACACAAAAAATCCAGAAGGCACTCTAAAAAGTCCCATCCTGCTTCTGTGATATCCTCATCTACCTCAAATGCATATATCTGCTGAAGGTTTTTTATAAGCTCCACAGCCTTCTTTTGGTTTTTGCTATAGGGTAAATCCTTAAGCTCATCCAAAAACTCCTTCTGCTCCTCTTTAAACATTCCATCCTCATGTGCAGGAGTATTTCTATCCAGCTCAATTGGCTTTTGCTCCTCGCTGTACTGAAGCAGCAAGCTTCTCCAGTCTTGTTCCCCAAACTCAGGCTCATGCTTTCCAGGTGAAGTTGCAAACTCAAAGCCCGCATCTGCCAGTTCATCACATATTGCCTGAAGAGAAGGAAAATCCTCAGCCTGTGAAAACACTCTAACATAAAAGCTCATATCTAACTCTCCCTACCTTTATCATTTGTGTACCTATTGTACTAGTAAATGATGTTAATATAAAAGCAATTTGCGCAGAGGCTTAGGAGCAGTCAGCGAAACGAAGGAAAGCGGAACCAATTGCCCTACCCCAAAGCACTACTGCCTTGGTGTAGCCCGCAGTGAGCTTATTGCTCCTTAGCCTCGAAGCATTATTGCTTGTTATTAACATCATCTACGTATGCATATATATCAATATATCATTGTTTGCATATCATTTCCAAGCTTTTCTTAAAGATGTCTACATCTACCGAGGTGTTTTTGCAGGGGCCGAAGGGCCTGTCATTGATTATTCCTACTACCGGTATGCTTCCCACATCCTTGATACCGCTTTCAAGCTCACGTTCGCAGGCTACCGCTAGGATTATTTTGGGCCTTGTGCTTTGAACAACCTGCCTGGCCGAGGTTCCTCCTCTCACAACTGCAGCCTTGACGCCCGTACTGGCCAGTACATTTGAAAGCTCTCCAACCTTGCAGCCACCGCAGCCAAGGCAGTTTGAAAGCCCCTCAGCAAGCTCCTGCTTGCAGGTAGAGCTCTGTATGCAATGAGGCAGTAAGACCAACACATCCTCCGGTCGCTCCGGAACTCCAAAATATCTTGCATAATAGACTTTTTCTGTTTCCCTTGCTTCTACTATTACTTCAACCATTGCAATCTCCATTACTATGATATTTTTGCTATCTTCCAATAATATTATGATGAATTTTGGGTTAAAGTATTCTTCTGGAATATTAGTTTTATATATGGAAACAATATTATGGAATATTTTTTCAGGGAGTAAAGCACATGTCTAAAAATAAAGGTGTTCTGGAAAAAGGCCGAATAAGTGTTTTGCAGCTTTTACTGCTGAATATTACGTTTATAATATCTACTGCAGATGTATTTCCTCCTGCTTTTGTAGCGCAGGATGCAAGTCAGGATTCATGGCTGTCGGTTATATTTGGGACAGCTTCTGCACTCCTTATGATCAATGTAATGATTTCATTATCTTTAAGGTATCCAAACAAAACCATAGTACAGTATGCCTGCGATATAGTTGGCAAGCCCCTTGGCAAGGTCATAGGTGCACTTTATGTATACTTTTACTTTCATGTTAATCATGTAGTATCAAGAGAGCTTGGGGAAATATTTGTTACCTCCTTTAATCCTACTTCACCTGTAGCTTTATATGTGATACTGATAATGCCAGTAGCTGCTTATGCTGTATATAAGGGCTTGGAGGTAATAGCACGCTTAAACGAGATACTGCTGCCCGTCGGCATATTTGTGCTCATACTTATAGGCATAATAAATATTCCCAAGATGAACCTTATGTACTTTTTGCCTATACTTTATAATGGCATCTACCCAGTGATAAAGGGAGGAATAGTAATACAGACTTGGATATTAGAGACCTTTATAGTCTTACAGCTTATCCCCTTTGTAAAGGAAAAGCAAAGCATCAGAAAATATATAAACGGATCAGTTGTTTTTCTTGGTCTTGGCCTTCAGGTAGGAGTACTTACAATAGCCGTAATGGGGCCACTTACAGGAAGCTTTCTTTTACCAGCTCTCACCTTTGTTAAGTACGCCTCAATCGGACAGTACATCAATAATTTAGATATAAGTATTATGGTTGTATGGGTATCCGGAATATTTATAAAGATTTCTTTAGCTTATTATCTGACAGTATTATCTCTTTCACAGCTCTTTGAGTTTAAAACCATGAAGCCTATTATTGTACCTGTAGGTATTATCTCCATCTGCTTCGCAATTGCTGCAGTGGCAAATATCCCTGATCTGCTTTTTAGTCTGCATTACATACTGCCCTTTTATATGCTTACTATGACCTTCATAATTCCTGCAATTCTTTTAGCTATAGCATTAGTTAAAGATAAGCTGTCTCAACTAAATAAAGACACAGCTACAGAACCATCTATAAACGAACAGGGGGTATCCTAAGTTGGAATATACATTCTTTTATATGTCTATTATAATTACCTGGATAGTTTTCTTAGTTATAATTAAACTCAGACCACCAAGACTGAGCCACTTGATAATTGGTATTGCCTCTGTAGGCTACTCTGCTATATACGATATGGTGCTAGGTGGTCACTATAAGCTCTATCATTATATAAGTACTGATGTCTCATTGCTATATACTGCTATTGCATCGCTGCTTGTTTATCCGCCTCTTTATATACTGTATGTGTTGCTCTTACCCACAAGAAAGCTGTGGAAGCTGGTATATACCATTGGCTGGACTATAGCCCTACTTATATATGAATTTATAACCCTTTATTTTAAGACTGTTGTCCTCACAGGCTGGAGGGTGTTTCCATGGTCAGTTGTTACTTACATTGCAACCTTTGGATTGATGTTGATATTTAATCATCTTCTAAAAAATACAAGGGATTGCTATTCGCAATCCCCCGATTGCCAATAGCAGTCCCCCATCATAATCTCATATTCTCCTTCATGAGCTTTTTCAGTATCCAGCCTCCATATTTGCTTATATTGATATTAGTATCATAAAGCAGCTGCTTAGCCAAGGGGAGCCTTAAGGAAGCTATAAGCATGTCATAGTTTTTATTAGTCAGCATGTTAAAGGCCTTTCGAAATTCCCTCATTTCTAAATTTCTGTCCATAATAACCTTTATCTGCTTTTCAAAGCTAATGCCTTTTGCAATATACCTTGCCGCTGAGTAGGCCATAGTAGCTGCATTGACGTGTCCAAAGCCCAGGAAGGGCTCTACCCCTCCTGCAGAATTTCCGATAAAAATTAAGTTATCGTTTATTCTAGGGTATACATAGCCGCTTATATGCTCCAGCTTAAACTCTTCAACTATTGTATATTTGATATTTTCTGTATATAGAAATAGCTCCCAATAGCGGTCTATCTCTCTTTCATTTACATCTGAAGTTATTACTACCATGCTTGCCTTTCTGCTGTCAAAGGGAGTAAGGTACACATAACCATTTTTGGTATAGTCCTTATTTATCCACATAACCAGTGACGTAGGATCAAAATCCCCGTGAACAGTAGCTCCTCTTACATGGGTCTTCAGCCACTGCTGCCAGCAGCCCAGCTCCTTGGCAGCATGAGGAGTCCCATCTGCCACCACCACATAATCATATTTCTTGGAAAGCGTCTCATAATCTCCAACAATATTAAAATTAATCTCTGTTTTTTTGAGCTTATAATATACCTGATGCTTAAGAGAATCGTCATCCTTGGAATACTTAAAAAGATATCCAAAGTCTCCCTTAAGTGTGGTTGCTATATTTGGTCCGTTATGCACAATCTTTGTCAAAAGATTATGAGGCTTTATATCTATATCCATCTCATCCTTTAGGTGTTTTACAAAATCCTTTATAGGTCTGTGTGTAATGTCAACTACAGCAGTCACATGGCTAAAGGGCTCTCCTATGAAGCTGTTTTTCTCGAATATTACCGGTCTTATGCCGAGTCGTTCAAGCTCGTAGGCACAGTATAGACCTGCAAGACCTGCACCTATTATTGCTACCTTCATATTCGCTTGCCTCCATACCGCTGAAGTATTCTAAACCAAATATATAGTAAAACTCCGATTATGCAGGTTAAGAGTCCATATAAATATATATTCATAATATTATCGCTCCCTCCCTACAACAACAATTGAAAACCAACTCAGTAGTACCAGGGCAGAGACATTGACCTGAAGACTATTTACATATGTCCAGTTTGTATATACAAGGGCTTTTGTCAAAACCAGCAATAGCTCCTGCACAGAATATAAAGCTGTAAGCATAAAAACATTTACTATCCGAAGCTTATAGCCTGAGGGATGATATTGGGATATCAGCACTCCTATTACAAATACAGGACCTAGTATAAACCATACAGAAGAGCCCCAAATATTTAGGCTGCTGTTTTTGATTTCATAGAAGCCATAGTTTATACCAGTTGTATCTACTAGGAGCTGTAGTGCAACAGCAACTGCTCCACACCAAATGTTTCTTTTTAGCATCCTCCAGTCAACTAAGGCAAAGAATAAAATCCAACTGACTAAGAATAATATAATCCATTCCAAGGTTTGCTTTCTCCAATCTAAAATTTTGTTCTTGTGGGTATTATTCTTGTAATAATGCTCTTAGGTGCTCTCTTCCTCTCCAGCCTTTGCTGAAGCTTTATGATGTTTCTCATCTCGTCATCTCGCAGCATAGCAAAAAGCTCTCTTACCTCCGGGTTTCTGATTCTAATAAGATTCTCGTTATAAAGCAGCTGATTTCCTACTCTATATTGTAAAATATCCTGTATTACACTAAATTCATCCATGGTGCCTCCATCCTAACCTATAATTTTAAGCTTTATCATTTTATCCTTAAGGAGATTCACATGCTCTTCAGACTGCTCTCTAAGCTCCCTTATTACACCCTTAAGCTCCTTATCCCTTGTAGTTTCGTAGTACTCATCATACTTTTTCAGCAGCAGCTGCTCTCTGTCGATGGACTCCTTAAACACATAGGACAATATATATTCTTGCGAAAGCTCTTCCATAAAATCTCACTCCTTGCTTAGTCTACTATCATTCCATATAAATATTTTTTGCATTTATACAAATATTATACTTATACAAATTCTTGTACATATAAAACATAACGAAACGAAGGTGTTATTGATGAAGGTAGCAATAATAGGTGCCGGTGTATCCGGCTTGGCATGTGCCCTGGAGCTTGAAAGACATGGGATATTTCCTACTGTATTTGAAAAAAACAATTATCTGGGAGATGCCGTAGGCTATACAACCATTTGGCCCAGGCTGTTTAATAGACCCTTAATGGATCCTGTAAAGTATCTTAATAAGCAATACAATATTAAGCTTCAGCCTCTTAACCATATTAAGAGAATGGTCATGTACTCTCCAAACAACAAGGCAGTTGTAAGAGGAAGCCTTGGCTATATATTTAAGAAGGGTCGAGAAGCTTATACACTGGAAAATCAACTGTACTCAATGACAAAGATTCCTATATTATTTGACTCCTATATCGATTTAGATGATATTAAAAATCGTTTTGATCATATCGTAGTCGCCACAGCTTCAAACGTAATACCTAGAAAGCTGGGGATTTGGACGGATACCTTTAAGGCACAGGTGAGAGTAGCCTTTGTAGTAGATAGCTTCAGACCTGATACTACAATCGCCTGGCTGAACACAGAGTATGCAAAAAATGCCTTTGCTTATCTTATTCCGACTAGCGAAAGGGAAGCAAGCCTTGTGCTGATAGTAAATGGCATTTCTCATTCTGAGCTGGATTACTATTGGAAAAAGTTTATAGAAATAGAGGAAATAAAATATCCCATAGCCTCTATGATTGACGCTGAGCATATCGCAGGCTTTTCTAAGCCTTTAAGGCACGAAAATATATACATCGTTGGAAATAGTGCAGGCTTTACAGATGATCTTTTGGGCTGTGGGGCTATAAATGCTATTGAGAGCGGTGTACTTGCGGCAAGGGCGATTGCCAATGGACTTGACTACGAAAAGCTGGCACAGCCGATATTTGAGGATATACAAAAGCTGCATCAGCTTCGTAAGGCTATGAATTCTGCTACGAATGAGGACTCTGACAGAATGGTAACGGTACTTGGACTTCCAATAATCAAGAGGTTTATTTATAATAATCCCTTTGTAAAAGCCTCAAGTGCAGGTAAATATGCAAAAATATATAATACTTTACTTAGAAGCTACAAGCCTTATAGATAGTCTGCAGCCCTTGGCTGACAGATTATCAATATTTATATTGGAAAACCCATTTGGAAATTGGCTTGAAGATGTGTCCTATCAGCTTTTCAGGAACCCACATGTCCATAAAGCTAGCTATTCCATATATATATATAATTGAAATAAGCATCAAGGTTATGTAAACAGCCTTGACTCCTTTTGATCCATTATTTTTTATCATTCTCAACTGAACTACTGATATCAAGATAACAGATAATATCGCAATATACATTTGCTACTCCTCTCTATCTCGTTTAATATTATTTATTAGCTCCCCTGTTCCTCTCAGTACTACCTTGACATTGTACTCTACCTCCACCTCAGTAAACACCTCATCCCAATCTTCTTCAACCTCTCTCCATATAGAAGGCTTAGTCCTGTAAAGCTTATCTCCGAAGAGAAATATGTCTGCCTTGTATTCCTTCTGTACCTTCTCGAAGACTCTCCTCATTTCGTTTTCTATTACCTTGGCAAGGCTTTTCTCAAGTCTTTCTGTTTCTTTAATATCCATTATATTTATACCTCCGATAAGCTCTATAAGCCTTCCCCTGGTATTTACATCAGCTCTAAATACTAGTTTACCTTCTCTTACAAAGGGAGTAATATTACATTTGGCTACAATCACTTCCATTACTGCCCTTATCCCTTTTTCAGGCTCTGAGTGCTCCACATTTGCCTCATTTATCTTGTTAATGAACCATTGAAGGCCTCTTGTTTCCTCACCGTCTAGCCAGCCTACAAGCTTACCGTCTTTAAATACAGCAGTACCATATATATATAAAATCTTACTTTCACCAGTGGTTACATTTCCTTCGCTCCTTGAAGAAGATAGAGTCGTCCTATCAGCCTTATATGTGCCTATCTTAGCAGCAGTAACATCACAGGTTTTATTGGCATAATGTATCATAAATTCCATAAAGTCAGATATATAAACCTTTGCCCACTTTTCTGAATTTCTTGTGATACCCTCCAGTTCCCTAAAAAGGCTCTTATCCGTATCGGCAGGAGTCGCCATAATGCTAGATGCCTCCCCCTCAGCTACCAGCACAAACTTATCCATTCGGTTCTGCCAATCTCGAATAAAATACTCCATAATGTCGCCAACCCCTTCTCGAGCAGCAGCTTCCCCTATTATGACATAATTGTTATGTATCCATGTAAGCTCCTTGGGAGAAATCTTATTTAGGTTTCTCATAGCATCAGGCACACTACTTCCTCTTGCTACACCTATCCACATGTTTGATGCCGAACCCTGTTGTCCCTGAGTAGAGGTTGGCAAAGCCGACATAACCGTAAGCTTGTATTGTCCTCCCTCCGTGCGATCTATGCCGGTTACCATTACCATTCCCATCTCATTTAACTCTCCTTGCCCCCAACAACCTGTAAGAGGCAAGGAAAAAAACACTACCAGAGCTATAAGCAGTAAGCTTTTGTTATCGAATATTGTTTTCATCCTTCTCTTTTCTCCTTGTCAGATTGTTCTTCTGTATAAAGTCAGGTCTTCTTGTAAGCATATACTCAGGGAATTTTATAATCGCATCCTTCATGCCCTTAAGGTTGATAGGTGTAATAGGTGACATATAGGGAACTCCAAAGCTTCTTAAAGACACCAGGTGTATAAGCATCACAAGTACACCCAACGTTATACCAAATATCCCCAAAACACCTCCCAGAATCAGCATAGGAAACCTTATAAGGCTGACCTCCCTGGATGTATTTATCTTTGGTATCAGAAAGGATGCAAGTCCTGTTACCGCTACTACTATTATCATTGCAGGAGATACCAGACCTGCCTGTACTGAGAGCTGACCTATAACAAGTGCACCTACTATATTAAGCGCCTGACCTAGAGTCTTAGGCTGCCTCGCTCCTGCTTCTCTTATTACCTCAAACACCAGCTCCATAAGCATCGCTTCAATAAATGCGGGAAACGGCACCTCTGCGCGGGCATTGGCTATAGTCATCAGCAGCATTGTAGGTATCATCTCAGCATGGAAGGTTGTAATAGCTACATACAACGAAGGCCCAAATATTGAAACAAATAAGGCTAAGTACCTGAGAACTCTTATAAAGCTGGCAAATATGTATCTGTTGTAATAGTCGTCCGCAGAAGTAAAAAAGTAAGTTATGGTGGTAGGCACCATAAGGATAAATGGTGTGCCATCTACTATTATGAGAACCCTTCCCTCCACAAGAGCTGCTACACCGCTGTCAGGCCTTTCAGTCAGCTCAGTCTGCGGAAAGGGTGAAAGGTAATCATCCTCTATATATGCCTGAACCTGGCCTGTTGCCAAAATAATGTCTGTATCAATAGCAGAAAGTCTACGCTTTACTTCCCTGACTACCTTCCTATCCGCTATTCCCTCTATATAAGCCACTACTATTCTTGTTTTGCTTTCCTTTCCAAGCTTTAAGTACTCCGTCTTAAGCTTGTGGGTTTTTAGTCTCCTTCGTATTTGAGTTACAGAAGTAAATCCACTTTCAGTAAAGGCTTCAAGTGGGCCCTTAACTACAGCTTCTACTGTGGGCTCTGTGATGCTCCTGGTTTTAGTTCCCTCCATATATATACTTATGGCTTCAGAATGCCCATCTATCAGAACTATGCATGAGGAATTTAAAAGCTCACTTACAATGTCCGCGAGACAACTGACAAGCTTCGGCTCTCCTGAAGAGGAAAGATTATTCTTCATTATGTTGAGCCTTGATTGAGTGTCCTTCGCTGCACCAAAACAAATATGATTCAGGCTTTTCATAACCATTTCGTTAACAACAGTAGAATCAACCATGCCGTCTATGTAGCATATAGCATAGGTAAGCTGCTCCTCGGGTTTTTGAACCTCCCTGATAGAGAAGTCATAGCAGCCCTTAAATATTCCCTTAAGACTGCTGAGGTTGTCCTTTAGAGCTTCTGTTATATATGCATCCTTTAGCTTTTCCTTATCCTGCTTCTCCACATCTATGAGCTTTTGCTCAAGTATGGTTTTGGGCTGTGCGCATTTGTATTTACCGGTCTGTTTTACCTTCATTTTGACACTCCATGTTCAGCTACAGTTTTTTGTATTATCTGCATTTTGTGTCTATTTATCCAATAAAAAAAGATATGCAGTCAGCTGAACTGCTGACTGCATATCACTATAATATTTTATGAAAAATCAGGTCATCAACATATTGGCCGGTTTTTTCATTTAGATGGTGCTTATGTACAGAGCCTGCGAAGGTAAAGCCCAGCCTAAGTACTGCATTTACCGATGCCAGGTTGTCACTGTATACATAAGCTCTCGCAATTACTATACCATCCTTCTTCATATCATCAAGCCCCGTAAGTGTAAGCTCCTTTGCTATACCCTTGCCTCGATATTCAGGATGTATGGCGATAGATAAAAACGCAGCATGCCTGTTTCTCTGATCATTTCCTCTTGCTGCCTTTAAAAGTCCCAGAACATTTTCTCCGTCCTCAGCTATGTACAAAAAAAGCTTGTCGTTCTCCAGCCAGCCCTGCAGCTCCTCCTTATCAGGAATCTCAACCAAGGAGACCTCGCTGTTCTCCAGCTTCAGAAGCTCCAGAAGCTCCCAAACCTTATCTACGTCGCTAAGATGCATTGGTCTATAAACCATATCCATAAAATCGCCTCCACTCAATTGAATTTATGTTATAACTATATTTTATATAAGAGGCTTGTAGTTGTAAAGGATATAAAAAAGCTACCAGCTGGTTGCTGGTAGCTGATTATTATTTGCGTACTGCTCCTTCTGAGTATCTGTTCCCTGCATTCCATAGAAGGAATTCTTTGACTCCGTTGTCCTCAAGTGCCTTTATCTGCTCTGCCACCTGCTTGTCTGTGTATTTTATATAGCCCTTTACCCATGAGGCTGTAAAGTCCTGTATCCAAGGTCTGATTGTGGCAGGTGTTTTAATGTTTTTGTTTCTCGCAACTGAATCCTTGGTTGAATGGTATATTGTCTCGTATGGATATGCATCCGGTACTGACAGTCCATAGGTGCCGTTTGCATAGTGGCTTGGGTACATCATCGGACATACATAGTCAACTATGTTGCTTACCGCCTCCCAATGCTGCCCTAAGGCCATATCGTCAGCTACTGAGCCCACAAGACCGTATATGTCTGCAGATATATATACACCTAGCGGTGAAAGCTGCTCTCTTGCAAATTTCAGGAAGTTTTGAATCGTTTCAGGCTTTGACTCGTTTTTAACATTTCTGTAGTCAAGCTTTTCATCAAGCTTTCCACCGTTTGAAGCCGGAAAACGTACATAGTCAAACTGGATTTCGTTAAAGCCCGCTGCTGCAGCCTCTTTAGACACAGCAATGTTATACTCCCAAAGCTGTCTGTCATGGGCAGTAGCCCATGCAAGTCCATCACTGTTGGTAAAAACCTTCCCGTTATCTCTATATACTATTGCATTTTCAGGATGCTGCTTTGTATAGGTGGGATCTTTAAAGCATACTATTCTTGCTATAGCATATATATTGTTTTCCTTAAGCTTTTGCATAAGC
Source organism: uncultured Clostridia bacterium (assembly GCA_937976095.1). Lineage (GTDB taxonomy): Bacteria > Bacillota > Clostridia > Lutisporales > Lutisporaceae > CALGKJ01. The sequence continues at coordinate 32,380 of CALJSV010000050.1, forward strand.
GCTTGAATATCCTTTATTGTCGCCTTCTTATTTGCTTCCGGACTATACTTTTCTGCTGCCTCAGTCTTAAAAAGCATGTGACCATTGTCATCCTTAACGTCTATTACAAAGGCATTTATGCTTGTCCTCTTACTAAGCTCTATAAGCTCGTCCAGCCTGCTATTTGATGCTGAATATATAGTAACATATATTCCCTTCACCTCAACCCTAGGATTGTTAGGATACTCATAGGTCTTATTCTGTGGTTCAAAGTCCAAATTCCTGAGGCTTTCACTCAGGAGCTCTTTGCGTTCCTTTACGGTATGCTCGGCAGCAATCCATCCGTTTACCTCTCCTGAGGCATTTTCAAAGGCTATATTATACCATAGGACTTCTGATTGATCCTTTTCTTCCTTTAGCACCTTTACAGCGGTACCCTTAATAATTGAATCTACTACGCCAGAGCTTTTAGCCGGCTGCTCTCTGACATTAAGCTTGCTCGCACTGATATATACTATATCAGTGGTGTCTTCCTGCTCCTCGACAGCTGCCTCGGGTGTAGGTGTTGGAGCTTCTTCAGCTTCTGTCTTTCCTTCTCCTGCAGGCGATTCCAATTCAGCTTGTCCCTCCGCACTGGCTGGAGCTGCATCCCTGTAGCCGCAGCCTGGAAGTATTGTTGCTAAAATAATTACTGCAACTAAAATTAAAATCCTTACTCTAAAAACCATAGCGCACCCCTTACATGTAATGTATTTTATTAACCTGCTGTGCTAGCTGATAGGAAGCAATCTGTGAAGTGGCTTAGAAGCTGTTTGCGAAGCGAAAGAGTAGGTGCACCAAAGGACTACCCAATAGCACTTCTGCCTTGGTGCAACCTGAAGCGAGCTTACAGCTTCTTAGCCACGGAACATTATTGCTTAATATCAGCTAGCACAACAGATTAATTTAGATTGTTAATGTAAATTATAACATGAACTGTGACGAAATTTGTCACTTTATTGTTTCATTTTTGTAAGTAATTTTTTCATATTTTAGTACAAAAAACATTTAAAGGACAAAGCTAGCTTTGTCCCTTTAGTATTATATCTTGGTTCTTGCTTACTGCGGACAGTATTTTTTGCTGCAACTCCTCTGCTTCTTCAAC
>CALJSV010000051.1 GCA_937976095.1 uncultured Clostridia bacterium
TTAGAGACAGAGGAGCTGCCGTTAATTGAGCTATGGGAACAAAACGTAAAGGTACTAAAACATTCAACCTTTACCAACAATATTTCATATGTAAATCTGCTATTTGATACAAGAGCAATCCCTCAAGAGTTACTGCCTTACATAGCCCTACTTTCTGATGTATTAGGAAAAGTAAATACTGAAAACTATGACTATGATGAGATTTCAAGAGAAATAAATCTACATACCGGCGAACTAAAAATATGTGTAGAGGTATACGAAGGAGCAAATGATGACGGTACATACTATCCAAAGCTTGCAGTAAAATCAAAAGTACTTGCAGAAAAGCTGCCTAAGCTGTTTCAACTTCTTGCGGAAATCATAGGTTCCAGTAAATTCGAGGATACAAAAAGGCTAAAAGAGATACTTAAAAGCATAAAATCACGTTTGGAAATGAAAATCAATAGGCAAACACTTTTGATGTCATGTAAAAGGTTGTTTTCTTATTTTTCTGTTGAAGGCAGCTATTCAGAAATACTATCAGGTCTAAGCTATTATAAATTTGTTTCAAATATTGTAAAAAATATTGACGACAGTATGAGCGAAATACAGATGGGTCTAAGCAACGCCGCAAGATTAATTTTCAATACCAAAAACCTTTTGGTAAGTCTGACATGTGATGAAGCTTCTTATGAAAGGTTTAGAAGTAGTCTTCCAGTATTACTTGTTAGCTTATATAACGAAAAAATTACTTACTATAATATAGCTTTGATTTGAAACAAAAAAACGAAGGATTAATAACCTCCAGTAGATTACAGTATGTGGCGAAAGGTTTTAATTTTAGGAAGCTCGGATATTCATATTCAGGTTTTTTACAGGTCCTTAAAACAATAGTGAAATTTGATTATTTGTGGAATAGGATTAGAATAGCAGGTGGAGCATATGGAGCTATAGCAGACTTTAGTAGAAATGGAAACATGTATTTTGCTTCGTTTAGAGATCCTCACCTCAAGAAAACTCTCGATGCTTACGATGAGCTGGAGGATTACTTAAGCGCATTTAATGCTAGCGAGAGAGAAATGACTAGATATATTATTGGTACTGTAAGTGAACTTGATAAGCCTCTTACAGCTTCAATGAAAGGTGAAAAAGCAGCTGAGTACTATATTAGAGGTATAACCCTCAAACGGCTGCAAAAAGAAAGAGACCAAATACTTAATATATCAAAGGAAGATATAAGGATGCTTGCAGGTCTAATAGGCAATTCAATGAAACAAAACTACTATTGTGTAATAGGTAGTGAAAGCAAAATTAAAGATAATGAAGCCCTGTTTGATTCTGTGAAAAACATCTTTGAGTAGTAGAAAGTAACAAACCAAAACTGCTATAAAAAAGTCCTTGTCAAATAGAGGGTAACTCCTTCCTGGTTTTATATGATTCTTACCAGAAAGGAGTTATCTTTTTCACTTGCCCAATGGAGTAGGCTGAAACTATACAGCGCCAGCCCCTCACATTCAAGCCTACTACCCGACTTTCACCTATATAAATATTACCTTTAGATAGTTTTTCTTACCTCGCTTCAATACAACATAATTATTAGTTATATCATTTACCGATACACCTTCTTGGATACTTTCCACTTTTCTATTATTCATGCATATTCCGCCCTGTTCAACCAGCCTTCTAGCCTCAGATCTAGATCTTACAAACCCAGTCATTGTAAGTAAGTCTATTATATTGACTCCTGCTGTTACCAAACTATTTTCCAGTTTGAATTGCGGCATATTATCCGATACTGATTTTTCATTGAACAGCGCTATTGCAGTTGCTGCAGCTTTATCTGCTTCCTCCTTCCCATGAACAAGCTTTGTTATCTCATAGGCCATCAACCTTTTTGCAGCAATTACATCTTCCCTGCATAGGCTCACAATTTGCTCCAGGGGCACTCTTGTAAATAGTCTTAACAAGGTCTCAGTATCCTCATCCTTGACATTAAAGAAATACTGGTAAAAGTCAAAAACAGTTGTCTTTTCTCTTGCTACCCATAGTGTTCCTCTCTCAGTCTTGCCCATCTTTTTTCCTTCCTTCGTCATCAAAAGAGGACAGGTCAGTCCATATATTTCATCAATCTCTTCATCATTTCTGTAATTAGTCTTTCTGAGAAGATTTATGCCAGCTACAATATTTCCCCACTGGTCGCTTCCACCGATCTGCAGCTTACAGCCATACTTCTTGTTTAAGACCATGAAATCATATGCCTGCATCAGCATGTAACCCATTTCCAAAAAAGTTAGCCCACCCTCTTCCAGTCTGCTTGCATATGCTTCAGAGGCAAGCATCTTGTTTATATTAAAGTGAATCCCAATTTCTCTCATAAAATCAATGAAGCTGTACTCCTTTAGCCACTCTGAATTGCTAACTATTATTGCCGGGTTTTCCCCATCTGTCTTAATAAACCTTTTTGCCAAGGACTTTACTTCTTCTAGATTATGCTCAACCTCCTCTTTAGTCATCATTTTCCTCATATCACTTTTGCCACTGGGGTCACCAATTAGCGCTGTCGCTCCTCCTATAACCAGTATCCCCTTGTGCCCTGCATCCTGTAGATATCTGAACATCATCAGAGCAAAAAAATGTCCGATGTGCAAGCTGTCAGCTGTTGGATCTATGCCCAAATAGAAGGTTGTAGGCCCTCCATTTAATGCTTCCTTAATCTTCTCTTCATGAGTTGCCTGATAGACATAACCCCGTTCCCTTAAACCCTCAAATAAATTATTAATCATTTTCATATCACCTCTTGTAAATATTTTTAAATAAAAAAGCCTTCATCCCATATTAAGGACGAAGGCTCAAAGCCACGTGTTACCACCTTTTTTCATTGCTGTCTCACGACAACAATCTCAAGAAGCATCATACATATCATAGGATACGTAGAATACCCTGCATTATAACCTATGCAAAAGGGAAGCCGCCTACTGGCCGAAGCTTTCGGGGATCAGCTCGGAGATGTATTCAAGTTAATTCGTTTTGCTCCTCTCACCAACCGGACGCTCTCTGTAAAACTACCCTAACTCTACTCTTTCTCTTCAACGCTTTTAATATTAGATTATATAGATTTTAATATACAAATGCCTGTCTTGTCAACGATATGGATTGCTTTATTTTTTTATATATTTTATATCTCATATCACTCAGGCTTTACTTACCGGTAAATCCCATTAGGTTCAGCATTCTTTTTATTATAGTTGCAGTTTCTGCTCTGGTTATACTGGACAAAGGCTTTAAGCTTCCGTCCTCATAGCCCTTAACAATGTCCATATCTACTACCAGTGCTATAGCTTGCTGTGCCCAGGAGCTGATATCACTACCATCTTCAAACCGCTTCAAAAGCTGTTCACCTTCTTCGTCTTCCATTCCCAAATCTGGATTTATCAGCTTCATGGCCCTGGTAAGTATAACCATTGCCTCCTGTCGTGAAATCTGCCTTTCAGCTCCAAAGCTTCCGTCCGCATAACCATTTATAAGGCTATAGGCTGAAGCGATTTTTATGTTTTCACTATACCAGTCAGAATCATTTACATCACTGAACTCTGTGTCATAGCTCCTAGCATCAACTAGTCCCATACCGTTAAGTATGATGGTTACAAACTCAGCCCTGGTAATGCTTCTATCTGGTTCAAAGTTGATTCCGTCAACTCCGTTGATTATCAGTCTTGAACCCATATCGTTGATAGTTTCGCTAGCCCAGTGGTCTTTTGCATCCTCAAACTCCGTGGAATTTGAAATGATACTAAAAACTCCCGTTGAAAGTGTATTTACTCTTATAAATAGTGACCCATCAATTTCTACTATTGAAGTAGGCTGATGCCTTGCTCTTCCATGCTTATCATATACCACAGCTGTGGTAATGGAGGCTTCTCCTTCCTGTATTGGGATAAGAAGCTGAACATAGCCTTCAAAGCTTCTAACATCCTCTGCCAAATCCCCGAGACCCACAGACAAATGTATACTTATAGGATCACCTATAGCAGTTATGCCTTTTTCTGCCAGGCTACTATTTATGCTTGCTGCCTGCTGCTCCTCAACAACCGATACCATCAGCGTAACCTTTATCTCGTCCTCTGAGCTGTTGGTAGATAAGCCTTCTAATAGCCTATTTATACCTATATCCTTACTGTTCAAGCTTAGTTGTGCTGTGGCTGTTTTTATGATTATTTTCCCGCTTCTCTCTGCCATTAGCTCTATAAGCTCTAAGCTTAGCTCAAGCCTGCTTTCAGCTCCCTCTTCAAAAGCAAATACAACTTCAGTTTTGCTTAAATCCTCCTTGAGTGCTCTTATAAGCTCCTCAGTGCCAAGCTTCTGATTTTGCTGTATCCTTACCTGAAGCAGATGCTCATTGATTTCTCTAATCTGTGGCTCGGCTTCATCCTCTGATACTTCTTCATCCTTTTTTGGTTCCTGCTTATCTTCCAATTTTTGTTCCGGCTGCGATGGCTGTACTATAATTGTTCCTCCAGAGCTTGGTTCACTCACTATTGAGTCACGGTTTACAGTTAGAGTGTATGTTTTTTCTGTTATGCCGTCCTCAGCTAACACCTTTATAACAACTGTATTTGCTCCATAGCCTAGCGCAATTGTTCTTCCATTACCGCTAACCGCTGCCTGGTAATTGATGCTCAAGGTACCTCTACTTGAAGCTACTGTTGCTGTAACTGTAATACTATTGACTGTAGAGCTTACATTTACTGTATAGCTCTGAGTCTCAGAGGAAAAGCTTGGGCTCAAGCCACCAGTACTTATCACCAGGTTGGATAGGTCTGCATTGCTTTCACCAGCAACAAGAGTTTTGAAGCTAAATGTGTGCTCCTCCAGCATATAGTAGTTATGTGCATTCTTTACTACTCCAGCCGGTAGTAAAACAGTATACTCCTTGCCTGTGCTAAGTCCTGCATGATTTAGGGTCAATGTATTTCCGCTTATGCCGCTTGTGACAGCTAAGGAATGCCCATCCTCATCGATTAGCTGTATTTCTCCCAGGTTTTCACCTATTATCGTCTCATTAAAGATAATTACAATCTCACTGTCCAACTGAACATCCACCATCCTGTCAGCCGGGTAGGTAAAGGTTATAACAGGATTTGCCTCAAAGCTCTCTGTCTTGAAGCCCAATATAAATTGCTGCGTAAGCTGATTTCCATTAAGACCTTCAATGTTATCCTTATCTAGGATGAAGGTATAGAATTTATCATATTCCAGCTCATCCACTGGGGAAATAGTCAGTACATTTTCTTCAATAGAGCTGCTCACCAGTATATTATTGCCCTCAGCATCCATGAGTGTGATATCGGTATAGCTATTTCCTTCTTTTATAGAGGTGTTGAAGGCTATTACTATATCCTGATCAACTGCTGCCCTTTGAGTATTTGGTGCAGGTCCGAAGTAGTTGATAGCCAGCTCTCTTTTTGCCAGGTCAAAGGAGTATGTATTGTTTGCCAGGGTATATTCCTCATAATGCTGAGGCTGCACTACTTCAACAAGCAGTGAAAGATAGCTTTCAATAAGTGCCTCCGATGCATCCCATATAAAGGATACCTGAGTCAGCTCTCCACCCATTAAAGCCGGCACTTCCTCTGAGGCAACAAGTATACCACCTTCCTTATACAGTCTTATTTCAGTTTCCGTAAGGTCAACCGAGCCAATATTAGCTACATTTGCTAGGAACAGATATTTATCTCCTTCTATAGCCTTGTAGGTGAACTTGCTTAGTTCAAGATCAGATGCAATAATTCTAGCAAAGCTTGTATTATTGGTCTTCCTATTATTGCTCTCCAAGTCCTCTAGTGTACTTACTACTACATATATTGTATGGGGATCGTTATCAACTGGAACCATCCACTCCACCGAAGCTTCAGCTGAGCCTCTTGCCGGTATTGCATCATTTATTATTACGGTAGCTCCTATCTTTACTCCGCCACCAACAGGGTCTCCGTCAAAAAACTCAATCATTGAGTTCCTTATGGAGTAATCCCCTTCATTCCTGATTATGGCTGTTAGTTCTACTGTAGAACCCGGTACAGGGTTGTCATGGGATGTATAAATATCACTTGTATTTACCGCTAAGTCATATCTTGGGTACAGGGTTACTACTGCAAGGCTGACCTCTCCAAGATCATAGTAAACATTATCTCCGCTATAGCCTTCAACCAGTTCAGTTTTGGTATAGACTACATGAAGATTTCCATCTTCATCAAAGATCGGGCTTAGGCTGCGGTTAAGACATTCGTTTTCCACAAGGGGTATTGGATTGTTCCATACATTATTGTTAATATCATATATTGTTGCATAAATGCCGTTGCCTTTTGCTGCTGACATTGTATAAACCACGGCTAGCCTTTCATCCTTATATCGAGTCATAGATAAGCTTCCACTTGGCTGCACAACGCCATCAATTACAGTTACAGCTCCGGCTAATCCTTTTTTATACACCAGTTGATCGTTTTGATACCATATCAGCATCAGCTCTTCGTCTATATAACTCAGCTCTGGGCTTGTATCTCTTACAGTATTGTTTGTCAGGCGTATTGGTTCACTCCATGAGTCTGTTGCAGGGTTGTAGGTGACAGCATATAGTTCCTGGTCATTGGTGGTTTCCAAATCATCATCACCATCAAGCACATATACATATACTGCAGTTGTCCCATTGAAAGCCAATCTTGAGCTTGCTATAGCACCTGGTATTGTAAGAATAACCTCAGGCGTACTCCAAGCACCATTATACATTGAAAACATTATTTCATTAGGATTCTCAAAAGATCCTGCATGATCATTGCCCTGGTTACTAATCCAAAGGAGGATTGCTTGATCACCAGCCGCTGCCAGCTCAGGTGAGTGATCTAAATAGTCATTGCTTGTAAGCTGTAGATCATTTACCCAGTTTACTCCATCTTCTGACTCTGCTACAACTATTTCAATACTTTTTATCATATCAAGCAAGGTAGCTTCCTCTTCTAGGATCGTATTAGAGCTTTCCCACGCTGACAATAGCTTTCCTGATGCTGCACCCATGGCAGGATTGAAGTCTGCAGTAGGTGTCAACCCCATGAACCCTGGAAATGACCAGAGTGCACCATCATAAACAGAGGTCATCAGCTCTGTTCTGTTCATATCGGTACGCTCACCATTGTCTGCAACCCATGTCATAACAAGCTTATCATCCAAGGCTATCAACATTTGCTCAGGAAAATCATATATGTTGCTCTGAAGCAGTGTATCCTCTATATGCTTGTCTTCCTCCATGCCGAAGGCTGCAAATAGCATAATTCCCATTTCTTCCTGCTTTTGCGCAGGAACTTGCCAGCCTTCCGCGCCTTTACTGCTCGATCTTTCCATTGGTTCAAACAATTCATAATCAGGTATAAGACTAAAATCGAATCCATTCTGACTGTTCAGATCTAAGAATTCAGATTCAGAACCGATATCATAGATCAATATAGCGTCGCTATTGCCAATATCAAGGCTAGCCAGCTGCATTACCCCATTTGACTGTCCTACGGTAGACAAAAGGTTCCACTTATAGTGAAGCAGATTGTTTCTATAGGACCAGAAAAGTATTTTTGCTCTTATTCCTCCGTTTAATTCGGCATTAATCTCAATATCACCATCAGGGAAATAGAACTTATTCTGAATCTGCCCCTTTAGGTAACCCTCTACGTACACCTTACTTATTCCTGCCCCCATAACAATCTCTACATAGGGTGACAGCTGCAAGGAACCATATCTATCAAACTTCTCAGCTTCATCATTATACTTATATACCAGGATTCCCTCAGCGTTTAGTCCCATGGTAGCCTGCATATAAAGCGGTATTGGTATAGGAGTTATAAAGTAGGTTTGCCTGTATTTCACACTTCCGTCGATTTCCAGAACAAACTGTCCTTTTACATAATCCCAATCATTGTTTTCCATATTGTATCTGTAAGTGAGCTGAACCTCGACAGCCCCTTCTACCCTTACACCTCCAATATTGGTACCAAACCTTTTCCTATTCCCTGTCATCTTGTCCATTCCTCTAGATATATTGAAAACCAGCTCATTTCTTTCATTTAATAAGCCTGTCAAATCCAGCTTGTTTGCATCGAAGCCAAACTTAGCATTTCCAACAAGGGGGAAGGAGCTTGGAAAAGCAGGAGTCTCTATTGCAGGAAAGCTAGCCGGCATACTAAAGTTGACATTTTCATTTATATAATCCCTACCATTTGCTACTTGTTCTGATATTGAATTATGGTACTTATTTACTGTTCCTACAATAGGGGATAGCTTGTCTGTAACTGGAGTAAAGGTGTCAGCTATTGCACCTCCAATGGTGCTTAAGTTTTGCTTAGCTCTTTCAAGCATTATGTCACTGCTGATGTTTCTAATAAATGACGGCTTGTCTGCTGCCATTATTTGCGCATCTACAGCTGCTGATTCTACTCCTAAGGCTGAAACTGCAACAACCTTGAGTCCCGTTGCTGGCTTAAGCTTTCCAACTGCAATAACTATTGTCGGTTGAGTTGTAGTGAATTCTCCGTCATCTGTAATGAACTTATAGTATCCCGGCTTATGATTCTTCCAATCCATGCTGACGTTAATTTCAAGCTCAGTCTTTACACCTGTGAAAAAGAGCTTCAAGTCTCCGTTAGAGTCTGTTTGGTCTGAATATACGGAAATAATAGCCGGCTTATCACCTGGAATATTAGGTCTCATATTTATTGCTCCCGTATGAGACTTTCTGAATAAATCTATCTCAACCGAAGTAGTATAGTACTTATCCGCAGTCACTTTTACGGTATGAGGTCCAGTAGGTATGTTTTTCAGGACATAGAACTCTCCGGATCTTGTATAATTAACCCTGGAGCCGTCTAGATTAACAACTACATTTGCTGCTCCCACAGGCAGAGTAAACTTATATTCAGAGGTTGTTGCTTCCTGATATCTGATCGCCCTGTCAATTTTTATACCATGACTTCTGAAGGAAACTATATTGTTGCCAAAGCTCAGGTGTCCCTGAAGTACGCTAAAGTCAACATCACCGTTTGCATTGGTAAATGTATCAAGCAGTTTGATATTGTTTATAAACACTTCTACATTTCTATTTGCCAGCCCTATGGTATCTGCCTTCAGAGTAGCTCTAAAGTTTCTGACGGATGGATTTGGAATAGAGCTGGTCACAGCTTTATGGTTATGCAGATATAATCCGTCCGGAGTTACGCTAAGCGAAACAGCGGATATGGACCTAATATCCACCTTACTGCTTTGAATATACTTTTGTCCTCTATCATCAACTATTTTTAATGAAACAGTAAAGTAGCCTGGGGTATTATATATATGGTCTATTTTAGCCCCGAACTGGATGCTTCCATCCCCAAGATCCCACTCATAGCTCTCAACACTTCGTCCATGCTTTACTTCAATCTGATGAAATATAGTGCTTGCATCAAAGGTTATAGACTCACCGGTTACCTGAACGGGCATATGTGTAAACATTGGCACCCGGTCGGCTATCCTGTTGACAGTCCTGAATAGAAGCTGAACAGCTCCAGTTGGTGTTTCGTTTATTTCTCTGATTGCATCATGAGGAATCTTTACCTCATAGAAGGTTGAGAACTCATAATCTCCATCATTCTTTAGGGTAATCATAAGCTCTTCGCCAAATACCTGACAATCGCCGTCAAGGCTTGCGCCGTAATGGCTTACGATCTGAATTTCATTAAATCTTGGCCCCTGCTTTATACTCGTATCATAGTTTATTAGAATTGGCTGATTAACTGCTATATTAACAGCTCTGTCGTCAGGAAGTGTAGTAACCATAATTCTTCCCGATGTAAAGCTAATAATATGTTCTGAGTTAAAGTGGTTGGCTGAAGTTGTCGTCAGACTCCTCTCCGGCAGAGTTAAGCTATACAGTCTGTCCGCCTCTAAATGCCCATCATAGCTTATAATTAACGAATCTCCGCTAATAAGGGTGTTTATTGTTTTTGAACTTACACCACTCTTAAGAGAAATATTTTCAAAGTTTATTCCTTTTTTAATTTGTTGATTAAAGGTTATTTTAAAAGAGCCCTTTCTATCAACGTTTACAGCACCACTAGCAGGGAACTGACTTATTATGGTTAGTGGCTCTATAACTCTGCCAGTCTTGAAAGCAATAACCCTCAGTCTTTGGTTTTTAACCCCATTATGCGTTATTAATGGCGTTTCAAATAAATTACCGGACTTATCCCAAACTGCCCCATTAGGTATTACTATTTCATATCTTGTATCTGATGAGAGCATTGCTGTTGGAGATATACTTAAGGTGCTGCCGCTTATGGACACATTGGCGCTTGTTCTTGTTCTTATTTCTACTTGATACTCTTCCCACCTGTAGGTTTTCCATTCGCTTTTTGTTTCAGTAGTTATTTTGTTTATATAAGGTAATGATTTTTCATTAAGATATATATTTTCATTGAAGTTGATTTCTATAACCCCGCTTCTTAGAAAATCCTCCTGCTTCGATGTAGGTGAAGAAGAAATTATATCAGGCACCACCATATCTCTGGTTACAATCAATAGAAAATCCTTTCTGCTCGATTCATTACCCTTAGTTATAGTAGCCGTTAATGTAACCTTAGTGTCTATTCCGCTTTTTGGTGGTCTGGTTACTTCTCCGCTGCTGCTAAGTATATTTGGATTACTGGACAGCCAGCTTATAACAGATCCGTTGGCACCAACCTGTGGAAGCAGACTGAGATCCTTTGTCACATTTTGAAGTGTATCTCCGCTTCCAAGTGAAATGTTAAGAGCAGCTGTGTCTAATCTAACTGACTCCTCATTGCTAATCGGCAGCGCCTTTATGGTTAAGCTAAAGGATTTTGCGTCAATCACTAATCCTTTCCTTATAATAGCAGTTATTGTTATATTCTTGTCTCCCTGAAGGAAGGTTGGCCTATTGACCAAGCCGCTTACAGATACTAAGCTGGTGTCACTGGAGCTCCAGCCTATTATGCTTCCTTTTTGTCCTGTTTTATAAAGATTAAGCGGGCCAGTTATGTTATTTAAAGCTGTATTCCGGTTCAATATACTTGAATTAGTGAGACTTGTCTTATCCAAGCTTACTGACTCACTATCACTGATAGGTAAGGCTTTTACTGTTATTACAAATGTTTTAATATCCTGAACTCCACCTCTGCTTATGGTGGCTGTAAGTATTACTATTTGGTTGCCTGTGGTATATGTTGGCCTTGTTACTACTCCAGTGTTGCCTATTACTGTTGTATTGTTTGATGACCAGTTTATTGTGGTGCTATTAGCCCCACTGGTTGCCAACGATACATTCTTCGTTATGTTTGACGAACTATCCCCAGTTCCGTAGCCTATAGAGAGCGCTATCTTTGCTGCCGCTACTGCTTCGGCATCACTTATTGGCAGGGCTGTTACTGTCACTGTAAAGGTCTTTGTATCCTGCACGCCGCCTCTGCTTATGGTGGCTGTTAGTGTTAACGTCTGGTTTCCTGTTGTATAGGTTGGTCTTGTCACTGTTCCTGTATTGCTTATTACTGCTGTATTATTGGACGACCAGCTTATGGTGGTACTGTTTGCTCCACTTGTTGTCAGTGTAAGGTTTTGTGTTACATTTGACGAGCTATCCCCAGTTCCATAGCCTATTTCAAGGACTATCTTTGCTGCCGCTACTGCTTCAGCATCACTTATATCCAGCTCTTTGATAGTTAATACATATTCTCTTGTATCAGTAGCATCTCCTCTGCTTATGGTTGCTGTAAGGGTTACTATAGCGTCACCTTCACCATATTCCGGTCTGCTTATAACCTGTCCATTATTATTTAGTATATCCGTATTGCTTGAAACCCAGGTAATTGTACTTCCATATTGTCCTACACTTATCAAGCTTAGGTTCCCAACTATGCTGCTTAGAGATGTATTTCCATTTAGTATTAAAGAATCTGTAAGAGCCAGCTTATCAAGTGCCACTCTATCACTATCTGCCAGAGTATCATTCAATAATCTAGTAACAATTGTACCAGCCTCACCCACTGCCACTATAACATTATTTGAGCGTGCCAGCTTTCTTAAAGAGTTACTCGTTCCTGAATTGACCGAAATCCAGTTGTTTCCGTCCAAAGATTCCATTATCAAGCCTTGTGAACCTATTGCATAGTACTTGCTCTCCTCATATGCAATATCTAAAATGCCTTTAATTGTGTCAGTAACTCCTTGTGTCCAGATACTTCCATCGCCTAAGAAGCATATTATCCCATTTGTGCTTCCAATATAAAACTTGTTATTTAAAAAGCGCGCGGTTTTAAATCTTGTATTTGTAGGTAAGGAACCACTGCTAGGCACTTCTACATAAGCTAAAGTAGTTGTGTTATCTTGAACAGATATAAGCCATCTATCCTTTTCTGACCCTGGAAATATAGCTTTCCCTTCCCCAAATGCAGGGTTATCTACCATATTGTCATATGATAAACTATTTCTGCTATAGCTCCAGGATGTTGCTGTAAGCGAATTCGAGAAATATATGCTACCATAGTTAGAATTAATTATAAATCTTCCACTTTGATATTCTGCCCGATAAAGATTTTGATACGTTGAATTAACACTTGAAATAGTTTGTTTAGCCCACGTTAATCCATCAACAGACTTTAATATTGTCGCTGCTCTGCCAGCTGCTATATATGTGTGATTTGTACCATCAGTAGCATAGGCAACAGTATTCAGCTCTGTACTTACGCCAGATGCTCTGCTTGTCCATGTAAGCCCATCCTCTGATGTAAGTATAGTTCCGACATCTCCCACTGCAACAAATCTTGTACCTGAGTAAATAACCTGCTTTAGCAAGTTGCTGGTATTGGACACTCTAGAGGTCCAGGTAGAACCATCCTCTGATGTTAAAATTGTTCCTCCAGCTCCAACTGCCACAAATAGGTTATTTGCATATATAACATCCATAATATTGCTTGAAACTCCAGATTCCCTTGGCACCCAGGCTGATCCGGGAGGCAGCTCCTCAGCATATACCCTATATCCTCCCTTACCAAATATCAGCTCTGATATAAGCAAGTCCATTGGTATGAAGCTGGTAAAGCTAAAGACTGCTACTAATACTACACTCAACACTTTTTTTATAATACTTCTGTTCCATTTTGATTGTTTCATAGATATCCCCCTTTTGTGTATTTATATAAAACAAAAACTAATATAAAAGAAAACTTAGAGGATTACGTCGAAATATATCGAAATATAATTAGGTATACATAAATCTTACAGCATT
>CALJSV010000052.1 GCA_937976095.1 uncultured Clostridia bacterium
GTCTTTGATTTTTTCATAATCATCCCCTGCCCCAATTCTTGACTTTGGATTGTTCTTCTTATGTATCACAGGAAGCTCATCGGATTTGCAGAGTATGAGCAAGCCATTTATACTTGATGATAAATCTGTATCATCTTCTACAATGCTTGACCCATCAATAGTTATCTCCGCTGTGATGCTTGTCTTCAACAAAGAATAGGTACTGCCAGTCCCAAGTATACTCTTTATAGTTGCTACAACAGGAGCTGCGCTTGGGAATTTTCCATGCTCAACATTCGTTACATAGTACTTTGCTGTTGCAGCTATACCTGTATCTATTCCGCTTCCATAAGGAACAGTACCATCGCCGTCACCAAAGCGGAAGTCTTCAAAGGATACAGAGCTTCCACCCTTAGCTCTCATAACATACAGTGTAGGCATGCTTTTTCCTGCAATAACATAGTGCTTCACTCCAAGATTATGTAGAGACACACTATTGATAGTATCATGGTACTGAGCGTTTCTACTGTATAGGCTGGAGCCATTCCAATTATATACTGCTCCGCCTATCTCCTCATAGGTGTACTGGTCGTAAAGCCTGCCGTTTCTATTCATATCATAATTATTCTCAGCGAAGTAAGAGGTGTATCTTATTCCATCCCATGTATATTGAGCACCGCCGCTTGCATTTATTATGGTCTCATAATATCTTTTGCTTGGTAGCAGCTGGTAGCTGGAAGGGAAGTTTGCTGTCAGCTGTCTTACCTTAGAAGGGTTAACTCCAAGCAGCCCTCCCAGTGCAGAAAAGTTATCTCCCACATATAAGGCCCAAGCTGCATTTGGTGAACCCAGATAAGGAGTACCACAGGTAATAAACTTATCTACCTTACTTCTATTGGCTGAGCTTTCATATAGGTATCTTTTAGTAACAAGTCCGCCCATGGAATGAGCAACTATATCAACCTTGTCCCAGCCGCTTTTCTGCTTCGCAAGCTCTATTACTTCATCCAGAGCTTGATAGCTTTGGTTTAGATCTAATCTCCAATCATAAGGGCATGCGAAAAGGTTTGTTCCTACCACATAGCCATTGTTTTTTAGCTCCTTTATGAGCCCATCAAATATATCAGTAAAAGCCATGTTGATGTATGTTTCTATTCCGTCTATTAACCCATTTTTTATATCACTTGAAGTATATCCTGTTGATCTTCTAAGTGTCCTTACGCCTGAGTCAACTATCGTGCCTGTCTTTGACATTGCTAAAGGATCAAGAAAGTTGTCTGAGTAGCTAAAAAGTGCCTCATCCTCATCAAACCAAAGCTCATCCACGCCCCACCAGGCATCCTTAAATAGCTTGCTTCCTCCCACTCCCGCAACAAGTATAACGGGCTTTTTGGCTGTTAGTGCTGTTGTGGTTATGCTTTGAGCATCCCCTTTGTTTGATGAATCTGAAAAGACAATTGCTGTCAAAAGAAGTACAAAAACCAATAAAACCGAAATAGCCTTTTTCATTTGTCTTCCTCCCTTTGTTTTCATATTCCTGTTATATCCCGTACTACAACTCACACTGCATCGCGTATTGTATTTTTACATTACTATTATGACTGTAATAAATTCTCATGTCAAGGAATATCTATCAACCTTAATTGGCATGAAAAAGCCTTACTAAAGGTGATTAATAACCCTTGAGTAAGGCTTTTAGCTCCAATTATATGCTTCTATATCCTAAACATCCGAGCCAGCTCTTCAAGCTTTCCAGACATATGCTTGAGCTGCCCCATCATTTCTCCTATTCCTCCGATGAAGTTGTTTTGATCATATACTGTTGCAGTTATCTCCTCTGTAGATGCAGCGGTCTCTTGGGTTACAGCAGCAATATTACTTACTGATTCAAGAATCTTGTCCTTTCCGTCCGTAATAGTATCAAATACAACACACTGACCTTTAACCTTACTTACTGAAAGGTCTACAGAATCTTTAATAATAGTAAAGGCAGCCAAGGTGTTATTGACTTCATCTATCTGCTCCTTCAGCATAGCCCTAACATATTCAGACATTGAAGTAGTCTCAGTATTTCTAACATCCAAGCTCCTTATAATGTTGTTAATATTCTCAGTAACAACCTTAGAATCGTTTGCCAGCTTACCTACCTCTGTAGCTACTACCGCAAACCCCCTACCGGCATCCCCAGCTCTTGCAGCCTCAATAGATGCATTGAGCGCAAGCAAGTTAGTTTGGCTTGCTATTCCTTCAATGGTGTTTAGCATTTCCTTAATAAGCTTAGTGTTATTGATAAGCTTGATTGTAGAGTCATATACCTTTTCCATAGCTTCTATACTGTTTTCGGACTTCTCTTTAAGCTTTATGATAGCTTCCATACCTTCATCTGCCCTGCACTTTGTCTGGTTAAAGGTATCGGCTACTTCATCAGTAGAGCTAAAGAGCTGCTTCATTTCCTTGTCAAAGCTTATTGCAATCTCAGTTGTGTTACCTGCCTCAAAGGCCTGGTTGGTGGCTCCAGTAGCAATTTCCTCGATAGCCTTTGATAAGCCATTGCTGGAGGTCAGAAGATCCATAATGTTTTCTTCGACTCTGTGGGTCATTTCATTAGTCTCACTCACAGCGGACTTTAAGGCTGTTACCATCTCTCTCAGCTTTAGAACCATACTGTTAAAGCCGGTAAATAAAAGACCTATCTCTGTTTTGGACTTGCTTTTTATGCTTACAGTCAGATCACCGTTCTGAAGCCTGTCCATTCCAACAACAATTTCCTTAATAGGTCTTACTATAGAAAGTGCGACTGCTATAGCTGCAATAATGGTTAGACCTAGACAAAACATGCTTATAGTAGTAATAAGCTTTGCTATTCTTGCAGAAGAGCGCATAATATCACTATTAGGTATTATACCTACATACTTCCAGTCAATCTTTTCAGATGATGTATAAACAGCGAAGTAATCTGTCTTCTCTTCACTGTCCAGGTAATTAAAGTTTCCGCTTGCATCGGTAGCTCCTTGGATAGTTTTAATAAACTCTTTGTCAGATATATTAGTTCCCATAAGACTTTCATCTTTATGATATATAACATATCCATCTTTATTTACTATGCATGTAAATGCCTTTTCACCACCAAGGCTGCCTGAAAGCGCTTTCTCAAATGCCGAAGTTTTAATGTTTATAAGTAGTACACCAGCCAGCCTCCCGGTTGTAAAATCTTGAATATATCTTGCCATACTAATTGTCATGCGGTTTGGACTGAATACTTCGTCCTTTTTCGGAGGTAAAAAGTAGGGCTGTCCTTTGTTTTCAATGGCCTTTTTAAAAAATTCCTTATCCACAAGCGTACTTGGGTCTATGTTTTCCAGCGTACCCTTTGGCTGTCCTGTGGTAATGCCATCAGGATTTATGACGTATATGCTGTCAATTATTGAGCTTGAAAGCATAATATCAGTCAGTATATCATTTACCTTGGCAGTAGCTTCAGCCTTATAGGCACTTCCTTCATAGTGCTTTGTCAAGAGATTTATGAAGTCCTTATTAGATATAAGCTGTACACTATAGTCATTAACACTGCTAATAATAAAATCTGCATAATTGCTGTTTTGGGTTAGTATTTGCTCTGTGCTTTCTATTACCTGGCTTTTCATATCTCTTGTAACATTAGCGGTTAGAACAGTTCCAAGCACAACTAAAGTCACAACGATTATGCAGGTAAAATACAGTGAAATCCTGAAGAATAATCTGTTGCTGATGCTTATCTGACTTCTCCAGCTTTTAGGTTTATTTTTCTTTAGAGACGCAAACAATCCTTTTCTTTTTTGCATACACTTCACACTCCCTTAAAATATACAGCCTCAAAAACTCCAAGGAATATAATTAAAAGTTTTAATTATATTTATAATTCAACAAGGTTCGCTAAATTCCTCTTAATTGGAAAAATAAAAGGACGCTGTCTCATTAGCAGTTGTTAAACTACTAATGAGACAGCGCCTATTTGCTCTATTTGGCTGCTTCTGCTTTTTCCAGAAGAAGTCTATATACATTTTGATCTATTACATTGCCCTCACAGAGCCTCTCTTCGAAGTTTTCTACACCGCAAAAATCAAAGTATGCTTTTTTGGTGTTCTCGTCAAATATTCCTGTCTGGTCAAACTTGTAGTAGCCAAGTCTTTCTAGTTCCGCCTGCAGCTTCATTGCTATGGACCTATCTACCTCAACCTTTTCCTCTGCTTTGGTCTTGTTAAAATATAGCTCATGCAGATCTAGCAGCCTTGCAAGCTCCCTTATCGGCTCGGGATTATCATCAACCCTGAGGTCAATATATTTATCTGTATAGCCTCCGTAGCTTCCATTTTCTTTGACCACCAGTAGAGCTGCTGATTGTCGGCCTCTTTTATCACCACCGGCATCCTGAGCCTTTGAAAGCGCCGTTAAAAGCCTTTTAGCCAGTGGTCCTTCTGTACTTTGGAAGGCATTTGACAATGCCTTTACTGTCTCATCGCTAACCAGTATATTTCCCTGACAGCTAAAATTGACCCCATTTATATGTCCAGCCCACTCAAAGCAGTTTTGACCTGTATATGCTGCTGAATTACCCTTTGCATCCACTATGCCTACCTGGCGATCCTCTCTACCCTCATCAGAAGCAAGGAGAGCTTCTAAGGTCTCTTCGGCAGTCATACCTTTCTCAAGAAGCTGTAGCCCTATTTTACCATAGTCCAGATTTGCTAGTGACTGCGTTGCTATAGCACCTACTCCTGCTTTTGCCCATGGTACCAGCGCTCCTACAGCAAGAAACTTTGATTGTACTGCTATCCCCAGTTCACCAGTCTGTTCATCCCGTCCAACTATAGAAAATGTTGCAATTCGTTTCATTTCTGTTTCACCTCCTACTGCATTTATTTAAGAAAGCACCTATCACAAGGTGCTTTCTTTATTTGATATTTAACTCAATTTCACTTTCACAGCTTGCGCATACGCCTATATACCTATCACCTACTTCAAAAAGCTCATATACTTCATTGCATTTTGTGCAGGTAATTGTACATTTT
>CALJSV010000053.1 GCA_937976095.1 uncultured Clostridia bacterium
AAGTTGCAAGGATATTAGAGCTCTATGTATCTGTAACTGGCATCATACTGTATGGATATCTATCTAGTCTTGAATGGAGTGACAGCATTGAAGAGGTAGTATATATACGCAGGATACCTTATGTGAATATAGTTCTGCAGAGAATAATAATCACAATGCTGGCTTCTCTGTCAATAATTGCAGCAATACTTGCATTCGCATATACGCAGGGAGCGGAATTTAGCATGATGATGCTCCTTGCAGGGTGTTGGATATCTTCACTGTTCTTGGGCATGCTGGCGTTTACTGTGTCAAATCTTACAAGGCAGCTTTCGACAGGCTATATGGTCAGCTTTTCCTACTATTTATTCGAGTACATGACTAAAGGCAGGTATACCGGGGACTTTTATCTTTTTAGTCTCATGAAGGACAGGTTTTATTGCAAGTACAATGTACTGGCTGTAGCTATAGCACTTATGCTGATAAGCCTGATATATATAAAGAGAAAAAGCTAAACAAAAGGCAGGAGAGTTAGGATATGCTCTATATCATAGCTCTCCTGCCTTATATATTAATATATATTCCCTATCCTTTATTGTAAGCACCTGCTCAATATCATCACTTATTACGGTTTTGATATCACCATCAAATACAAACCTTGCAGCTATACCGCAGTTGGAGCTTACCTTTCTTGGTACAGGCATAAGCTCGGCATTTACCTTGAGACCACGCATGTGCCTTTGATACTTGATAGCTCCGGAGTGGGTAAAAAAGGTTGCTAAGTACTCCATGCTATTTTTTTAGTGTAAGTACGAAGTCTTCTTCCTTAGAAGCTACCTCTACGTTAAAGCCTGAGTTTTTGCCAAACCTTGTTATATTATCTCTTGCAGTTGTATTGTCTACAATTACTTGAATTCCTTGAGGATTGCCTTCTACAGCCTTCTTTGTCATAAGAACAGGCTCTGGGCAGGATCTGCCCCTTGCATCAATAATATTAAGCTTCAAGCTTCACATCCCCCTTCATTTTCACAGCTGCTTTTTCAGAGCTAAAGAATGAAATTGCCAGTAGTATTATAAAGCCAATTATAACTGCCACTTGACCATTTGGAGTAGGGCCCTTTGCTGATGAAGCCAGGCTGAAGTTATGAGCAAAAGCTGCACCTGCAATCATACCAAGTACAGTTATTACAGAGTCAATATTGCCTTCACCTGCAAGTATTAACTGACGAAGCGGACAGCCACCAAGAAGTACGCAGCCCCAGCCGGCAAGTGCCATGCCCAGGAAGTTCCAGAGAGCATCCATATGAGCTATAGGCTGGTCTGCCATACCAAGATTGAAGGTTTTTGTAACTAAAAGGTTGCCTATAAGTGCAAATACAAATATGGAAACAAAGCCTGATATCAGATAAGTATCTTTAAATAGTATAAGATCTCTGATACCTCCGACCATGCAAAGCCTTGTTTTTTGTGCCATAGCGCCAACGATTAGTCCTGCTGCAAGAGCTAATGCCCATGGAGCAAACTTTGAGCCGGGACCCTCTTGGCTGAAAAGTATAAAGGCAGGCTTAGCAAGAAGAAGTACCAATAAGCCAACCATAACAGCAGGAAAAACAAAGCCCTCGAAGCTTGATTGGTTGTAGGTTCTCTTTAGGCTGAAGCCTCTGTTTAGGAACAATATGCCTATACCGATACCTGCAGCAAAGCCGACAAGTCCGATAAGTGCATTAAGGTCTCCCCCTGCCATTCTCAGAATCATTCTAAGAGGACAGCCGAGGAACATAAGTGCTCCTATCATAACGATAAAGCCAAGTACAAATCTCAAAAACGGTGATGATCCGCCGCGAGCCTTATATTCCTTTGATGCAAAGGACATTATGAAGGCTCCCAGTACAAGACCTATGATCTCTGGTCTTATGTACTGAACAACTCCTGCTCTGTGCAAGCCCAAGCCTCCTGCTATGTCTCTGAGGAAGCAGGCTATACAGTAGCCCATGTTTACCGGATTGCCAAATTTTACAAGCATAATAGAAATAATACCAACAACGGCACCGGTAAGAATAATACCTCTTTTTTCTTTCATTGTAACCCTCCCAAGTTATGTTGCTGTGCTTGGTGTAAATAAGAACAGCCAACTATTTTTTCTCACCATTGTTATTATATTATCAAGGACGGGTTTAGTATAATTGATAATACCTATAGGAATAGATTAAACTATTGGTTTTATATATACAAAGTTTTCCAATTATGCTGTAAAATAGAATGAGTGGGGTGATGCTATGAGAAGTATTTATATGGATAATGCAGCGACTACCTTTCCCAAGGCGCCTGGTGTAGGAGAGGCTATAAAAAGCTATGTTGAGGAAATCGGTTGCAACGTAAAAAGAGGAACCTATAGCAGTGCTTATTCTGCCGGAGAGGTTGTATACGAGACAAGAGAACAGCTTTGCAGGGACTGTTGAAGCCGGAGGACATAGCTGCAGAAATAACCAAAAGCACCAGACTGGTAGTAATGACACATGCTTCCAATGTATGCGGAACTATACTCCCGCTAAAGGAAGTGGGAAAAATCTGCAGGGAGAACAGACTGTTTTTTATAATTGATGCTGCTCAGACGGCTGGTGTTTTTGATATTGATATGGAAGAGCTAAATGCAGATGCAATTGCCTTTACGGGACATAAAGGGCTTCTAGGTCCTCAAGGTATAGGTGGCTTTGTGATTGGTAATAGACTTATTCAAGCTACTGAGTCAATAATATGCGGAGGAACAGGCAGTGACTCAGAGTCAGAGCTTCAGCCTGAGTACATGCCTGACAAGTATGAAGCAGGAACCATGAACCTTCCCGGCATATATGGACTGAACGCAGCTATTAAGTACTTAAACAAAATAGGGATAAACAACATAAGGGAAAGAGAGCTGGAGCTTACTAAAAGTTTCTTAGAAGGTGCAGGGAGCTTAAAGGGTGTAAGGGCAGTAGGCATGGATGAAATAGAAGGGCGTACAGCCGTAGTCTCCTTGGACTTTTTTGATAATGACAATGGAGAGATAGCTTATCTGCTGGATAGGGACTATGGCATTAAGACCCGCTGCGGTCTTCACTGTGCTCCATCCGCCCATAAGACTCTGGGTACCTATCCTCACGGAACAGTACGCTTTAGCTTTAGCCATTTCAATACAAATGAGGATATTGACCATGCTTTGGAAAGCATAAATAAAATATTAAAAAGCCTATAAAAAAGGTTCTATCCCACTTTCTGATATGGGATAGAACCTTGATTTATTTATTGGTGCGAAGCGGCACGCTTGCTGTAGGCTATCCATCTAAGAAGCAAAAGCTTAATTATGCCGGCTGTTGGCACAGCCAAAAGCATTCCGAGAAGTCCAAAATATGCGCCGCCTACTATAATAGAGAGAATTACAAACACAGGGTGCAGTCCGACGCTTTCGCCTACAACCTTTGGAGCAATTACTGCACCATCCAGCTGTTGAACTCCCATAAGCACCAGCACAGCAAAAAGTGCCTTTAGAGGATTGCCACTAAGTAGACCCACTATAACTGCAGGCACTGAGCCTATAATTGGCCCAAAGTATGGTATGATGTTTGCGATACCCGCAGTCATACCAATAAGCACCGGGAAGTCAAGGCCGATAAGAGCCAGTCCTATTGAGCTTAGAATACCAACAATTATACCGTCCAGAAGCTGACCTCTTATAAAGCTAGATACAACCATATTTACATCACCCATAAAGCCTGTAAGCTTTTTGGTAGTATTTTTTTTGAACATAAAGCTTGTAGTATCGTGATAAAGCTTTCTAAAATAATCCATATCCTTCAGCATATAGAAGGATATAATGAGACCTAGCAAAATATTAAGGAGATTTCCGCCCAATCTCTTTGTAAAAAGAAAAATCTCGTTTACAGCATTGCCCAAGAAGCTTTTTGAGTTTTCGACAAAGCCTTTAAGCTGAAGCTTAAGATCCTCAGACAATCCACTTCTATCAAGCTGCTCTGATACCCTTATAAATATTTCCTCGTATGTGGTTGCGTACTCAGTAATAGTTCCAATCATGCTTTCGATATTTACATTCTTGGTGATCTGACCGCCAATCATAGCGTAGGTACTGTAAATAAACAATGCGAGTAAGCTTACCACAAGTATATATGTAAGCAGAACACTCAAGGTACGCTTCAGCTTGTCTTTTTTGTTTATCCTGGACAACCTGCTGCTGCCCATTACATATATCTCGATCCAGCAAACTACTGGATGCAGCAAATATGCTATAACAAAAGCGATTATAAAGGGTGAAAGCAGGCTAACAATGTTGGATAATGCATAAAATATCGAATTTAAAATGCTTCCTGCATTTGAAACAATTTCATATAGTATATACAGTACCGTTGCGGTTAAAATAATATATAAGCTATATTTTAGGTAGGTTTTATCTAAAGAAATCTTCATCTAAAGTCGTTCCTTTCTGTTAACAATTTAAGTTTAAATTCTATTATAACAATAGCATAAATGGCACTTTTTTCATATGGTTTTTTAGATTCTACACCGCAAGAGCAATTAATATGCAACAAAAGGAATAATAATTGTGATAATTGGTACTATTATATGCTGCAACAGTAAATTTCCTGTTGATATTTCAAAACATATATATTATAATACTTAAGTACGAGAAAAAGCCAATCACGGAAAGATGGCTGAGCTGGTCTAAGGCGCACGACTGGAAATCGTGTGAGGTTTAACCGCCTCCGAGGGTTCGAATCCCTCTCTTTCCGCCACTTATAAGTATAGTACCTCTAAGGTTTAGCCTTGGAGGTTTTTTGCATTTTGCAATGAATAACAAAAAATGTTATAGGTACAGTAATGACAGGTAAAGTTTTAAATAGTTGTGAATATTTTTAATGTAAAGTATAATAATGGCATAAAGTACCAATATTTATATAAACTCTATGAATATTAAAATTTATTCTCCTGGTAGGATGTGAGGTGACCCTATGAAATCTACAACAGAAATAGTTTCTTTAATCAATAATCTCGATAATTACATCGCTGATGATCTAGAATCCCAGGACTTAGATTTTAAAGAATGGAACGAAAGAAGCATCAACGACTCTGTTAGCTTGGTTGTCAAGATGGCTGTATGCATGGCAAATGGTGGTGGAGGTACAGTGGTATTTGGTATTAGGGACAGAGTAAAAGGTAAAGTAAATGCAGTTATAGGAGTTCCTTCAATAATTGATATAGGCACTCTTCAAAAGACTGTATACGACAGAACAGAGCCGCACATCACTCCAGTTTTTGAATGGCTTGACTTTAATGAATATAATTCAAGGGTAGTACTTATGAAGGTGTTTCCTGGAATGCCTCCTTATACTGAGAGTAACGGAGCTGCAACGATAAGAATAGGGAAAGAATGTGTGCCACTGACTGGAACATTGAGAAGACAAATGCTTGAAGTAAGTGGAACATCCGATTTCACTAGTAACACTTTGGATGTGCCATGGAAGGATGTTGTATCTCCTATTGCTATGGAGAGAATTAGGACGATGATGTCTCAGGAGCGTGCACCAGAGATATTATATAATATGTCGGATGAAGATTTACTGAGCTCTATTGGAGCCATTAAAAATGGTAATCTAACCTTCGGTGGATTGTTGATAGTTGGTAATAATGAAGCCATTGCCAAATATGTACCAAATCATCTTTGGTCATTCAGAAAGATGCTGAGCACTACGGAGTATGCAATAAAGGATGATGGTAATCATGCAATCCCTCTTGCCCTCCATGAAATTGAAAGATATATGGCTGTTGAGAATCCTACTACTACAATTGAAGTGGGATTCTTACATCCTGAATATAGCGTATATCCCAAAATTGCTTTAAGAGAAGCTTTGCTGAATGCTTTTGTCCATAGAGATTATAGAATGCCAGGAGCAGTAATGCTGAAGAGTTATCCGGATAAAATCATATTAACAAATGCGGGTAACTTTATAGGTGGCATAACTCCAGACAATATATTGCATCATCCTCCGGTTGCACGAAACGGACATCTTGCAGATTTATTGGATAAACTTAGATTAGTCAACCGGTCAAATTTGGGTGTGCCTAGAATATACAAATCACTATTAGTGGAGGGGAAAGAACCACCGCAATATAGGGAAATTGGTGATACTGTAGAATTGACCATAATGGCATCCTCTATTGTGCCATCCTTTAGACAAGCAGTAAAGGATCTGAATGAAAAGGGCATAAGCATTGATGTTGATCACCTTATTGTATTAAATTATTTGATCAGGCATAGAGAGATTGATACATTTACGACATCAAAAATTTGCCAAAGAAGTATTGACCAGGCTAGAGAGCTATTAACATATATGGAAAACAATCTTCAGCTTCTCCAATCTGGAGGGCAATCCAAAGGGAAATATTATACCTTAAGCAGACTGATATATGACGGTATTGAGAAAAACGCATCATACGACCGTGATAGACGTTTAGATAAAGAAGCTATGAAAGTAAGGATATTATCAATTCTCAAAGAGCGAAATCTAACAAATGCTGAGATAAGGCAGATAACGGAACTGGACCGACTTCAAGTTCATCGACTTATGAAAGAGCTTGAACAAAATAATGTAAAACTAAGTGGAATTGGAAGAAATGCTTATTATTATCTTGAAAAGAATGAATCATAATTGTATCATGATACAATTATCTGATACAATTAGTTCTTAAATGTATCAGATAATTGTATCAAATGTTATTGTGACACATTTAGAACGTAAAGCTATATATAAAGCAGTTGATATGCGTATACTAATTCAAAGTATTGATAAGTGTTGATAAACTTACTATGAATAGTAAGTTAGGCAGAATCTGACTTTAAAAAGTAGAATTGACCAGAATCATTGAAAACACTATGTTTATCGATACTCAATGCAACTGGTCATAACTATCTAAAAAGCTTATTAGGGAACTGGAAATCGTATGTGGGCTAATACCCCACCGAGTGCGAACCATAGGTTCGACGAATCCCTCTCTTTCCGCCATAAATAATATTAGGGGCTGTTTCGCAACAGCCCCTAATATTATTCCATTTTTTCTTCATTGTCGATAACGATCTGACCCTCAAACACATAAGCGTTGTTCAGTTTGACCACATCCCGGAAGAAATTGAGAGGTACAAAGGTTCTTGAGTTTGTCAGCTCGGGAGCTGCACCCAACTGGATACAAGCGTTATCCTTGTTAGTGTAGCTGTCCTTATCTATTGTTAGAGAGATTTCCTTATCTAGTGTAACGCTTCTTGTGCTGCCTTCCCAGGTCACTTCATAGCCTAGCGCCTCAGCAACAGCACGAAGTGGAATCATTACCTTGCCATCTTTGTTGGTATAGGCTGCCGGAGCCTCAAGCTTCTTGCCGGCTACAATAAGCTCCATTCCTGACACGTCCAGCATAGTATAAGTTTCCTGTAGTACGACTATCTTTAGCGGGCTGGTCTGTGCTGGTAAGCTTTTCGCAATAAAATCATAAACAACCAGAAGCTTTCTGCCTGATAGCTCGCCCTCAAACTTTTCTCCGTTTTGTGTAACTATAACGGTGTCAAGAGATACATTCAACTTTAGGTTTTTGTCAGAGCTAATCAGCTCATTATCAAAGCGATCAATGACTGCATTGGAATATGCTTTATCTGATATTGCTACAATAAGAGCGCTGTACTGTGGTGGATAGATCATGATCATAGGTGCATTAGCATCATAGAAAGCAGTTATAGAAGCTCCCTTAGCAAGCTTTTCCATATCTGTGACAAAGGTGTCCTTTGAGATTATGATGTATGAAGGTTCTCCGCTCCAGCTTTCTACCAGAACTATCTTGGAGCCCTCCACAGGCTCATAGTCTGAGACTTCCTTTACTATTCCACTGAAGGAGCCATAGGTTATTTCTTCAGCTATAAAGCCATTGTTATCTGCAAATAATATTGTTGAGGTAAATACTAGTACAAGAGCTAATATAAAGCTCATCAAATTCTTCTTTATTTTTTTCATTATAGATCTCTCCTTTTATTTAGTTTACACTTGATTAGACGACGGAACTAAAAATAAGTTTCAAGTAAGAAAGGATTTCCATTGGACACTTTCAAATATTTGTAGCAATGCCTAAAATATGGTACGATTTAAATAAATAAAAAGTGCTATTTATAAGACCATTTATACCATGTGCAGGAATAGGTTTGGGTAGGTGGTGTATATGAGAGGAGAAGCGTCTATGAAAGTTGGCTTTTACCAATTTGATGTTCAATATGGAGAAAAGGAAAAGAACCTACAGAAGGTTATTGATACCTTAGTCAAGAATGATTTTGATCTAATTGTATTGCCTGAGTTGTTTACTACAGGTTATTTGTTCCCATCTAAGGAGGAGGCTATTTCTTATGGAGAGCTTGTGCCGGAAGGAAAAACCACCAAGAAATTGATAGAGTTTGCCCAGGAGAAAAAGACATATATAATTGGAAGCATTGTTGAGCTAGAAGATGATGGTGTCTACAATACTGCTATAGTAGTTGGTCCTGAAGGATTTGTTGGCAAATATCGCAAGATTCATCTGACTAATTTTGAACTTCCTTTGTTTGATAGAGGTAATGAAGTACCTATTTTTGATATAGAAGGGGTTAAGATTGGAATAGCAATCTGCTTTGATTGCTGGTTTCCTGAATTATGTAGAGACCTAGCTCTACGAGGAGCAGATATTATTTGTCATCCATCTAATTTTGGTGGGACTATGAGCTTGGATGTTATCAAGGTTCGAGCAGCAGAAAATGTTCTTTATACCATTACAGCAAATAGAATTGGTTTAGAGCATGGCCCAGGATTTGATGCTGAGTTTTGCGGGCATAGCCAGATTATTTCTCCAGATTCAAAAGTGTTATACCAAGAAGGAAACCAAGAGTCAATTTTCATAACGGAAATCGATCCTTACAGAAGTAGGGAGAAAAGAAATATAATTTGCTCCAATCTATATGGAGAGCTGGAGTTTTATAAAAGTCATTGTAAAGAAAAATAAGAGGCAGACTTACAAAACATTCATTGCAATAGATGAATGTTTTGTGTTTAATTATATGTAGGTTAAATATAAAGGAGGATAAAATAATATGGATTCCTTTGACAATAACAGAGCCTTCATGAAAAGCGGCTGTGACCTTCCAGAGCGTGAGTACGTCTCTGATCAGGAGAAAGGCATCGCACCACCGCCGGTTGAAAAGCCAATTGACAGCTCACTGAAAACTATAGAGCTTCCAAAGGTAGACAAAAGCATAGTAAAGCACAGCGACCTATACCACTGCATAGACAACCGCAGAAGCAGAAGAAATTATAAGGATGTCTCTGTCACACTGGAAGAGCTTTCCTTTCTTTTGTGGGCAACTCAAGGAGTGCAAAAGATTGTACCTGCCTACAAAAAAACTGGGTTTATAACTCAGAGAACTGTGCCATCAGGAGGCGGCAGGCAAGCCTTTGAAACCTATCTGGCTATTAATGCTGTGGAAGGTCTTGAGAAGGGCATTTATCTATATAGACCTGTAGAGCATAAGCTGGTGTTTTGCCATCCTGAGGAGGAATTGGCTCAAAAGCTTATATATGCTTATGGCGGTGAGAATTATCAGGACGAAGCAAGATGGCTGGGGAAGGCACCTGTCGTGTTCCTTTGGACCTGTATCCCTTATCGTGGCGAATGGAGATATAACTGCGAGGCTTACAGGGTTATGCTTCTGGATATCGGTCATGTATGCCAAAACCTGTATCTTGCTTGTGAGGGAATTGGATTTGGAGCATGCGCAATAGCAGGATATCTTCAAATTGCCTTTGATGAGCTGGTACGTGTTGATGGACAGGATGAATACGTTGTATATGTTTCGGCTGTTGGAAGCCTGGAGTAATAAATACCCCCCAATTGCCTATTATCAGGCTATTGGGGGGTATTACTTCTAAATTTCTATATTTGAATTCTCAAAATAAATCTCATTACTGTAGATAAGGCCAATTCCTATTAGCCTTCCATCAATATCTTCAATAACAAATTCATAGCTGCCATAGTCTGTTTTTCGTGGTGCTGCTACTATTTTTACACCTTTTCCTTTAAACTCCTCATAGATAATATCCACTCCTGCAACAGTATCTGTATTAATATAGGCGTCATACCCAGCTCCATATATTTTTGCGTTTGATTCAACTTCTCCAAACTTTGACTGAACAATTACAAACTCTATAGAATCCCTATAAACAGTTGCAAAATTATCTATCTTATCATAATGCTCAGCATACTTAAAGCCCAGCTTATCAACAAAAAACTGTACCGTTTTTGGCACATCCTTTGAAATAAAAACCGGACATACATTTGTAAGCCTAACTTTGCCCTCAGTCATACTATTACCTCATTATCATATATTTCACTAGATTGGCACGCATAAAAATTATATCATTAATGGAACTTAATTACAAAATTTAGGTTGACATATCAGGTCTAATGCGTTAAACTAATATCAGGTTTAATACGTTAGACTGGAGGATGAGCAAAATGACGAAAATAAAAATATTTGATGCAGAATACAGGTTTATGAATATCATTTGGGAGCATTCGCCTATATCCAGCACTGAGCTTGTAAGGCTGGTAAATGAAGAGCTGGGCTGGAAGAAATCGACGACTTACACTGTTATAAGAAGACTAAGCGAGCGTGGTGCAATAAAAAATGAAAAAACTGTAGTTCATGCACTGGTTGAGAGAGAGCAGGTAATGAGGACGGAAACGGAGGAGCTCATAGATAGAGTCTATGATGGTTCTTTGAAGCTGTTTTTTACCACTTTCCTCAAGAAAGAGAAGCTAAGCAATGAGGAGCTTCAGGAGCTAAGAAGCATAATAGACCAGTACGGAAAGGAGGACTAGATATGCCCGACAGATTTTTTTCGCTGGTTATAGCAATGAGTATTTCTGCCTCTGCAGCTACAGCAATGGTTATGCTTTTTAGATGGCTGTTTAGCAAAAAAATGCCTAGAATATATATATATGCTTTATGGGCTATAGTACTTATAAAGCTGCTCGTTCCTCTTTCCTTCTCATCGGTATTCAGTGTATTTAATCTAATACCAGCATCCGAAGCTGTCACGGCACAAGCCCGGCATCAAAGCCTGGTTTATAGCACACCAACTGATAGTGATCTTGTGAGTACTCCTCAGGATAAAAATATCAGCAGCATACCCTACAACAACTTAGAAAGCCACTATCCCGAAGAAAACAGCTATAAGCCATCGACTCCAGAAAAACTCTTAAACATTTCTATCCCATGGCTTTGGCTTGCAGGAGCAGTAGGCTTAATGTGGTTTAGTTCATATGCGTATTTCCATACACAGCATAGGCTAAAAACAGCGGTTTTATATAACGATGGCGGCTTGTCTGCAGAATGCGGCAGAAGCTTGAAGCTAAAACGGAAGATTCGGATTTATACATCAGATATAGTATATACCCCTGTTGTATGCGGGCTGATACAGCCACGCATT
The DNA here is from genome assembly GCA_937976095.1 of uncultured Clostridia bacterium. Classification (GTDB taxonomy): domain Bacteria; phylum Bacillota; class Clostridia; order Lutisporales; family Lutisporaceae; genus CALGKJ01. Next base: position 11,523 of record CALJSV010000053.1, read on the forward strand.
ATACTGCCCACAGCGCTTGAAAAGGATTGCAGCACAGAAGAGCTGGTTCATATAATAACTCATGAGCTTGTGCATATCAAAAGGTTTGATTATGTTATAAAGCCATTATCTGTATTAGCCCTATGCATACACTGGTTCAATCCAATTATCTGGCTTTGTTATGTGCTTTCCCAGAAGGATATGGAGATATCCTGCGATGAGAGAGTAATGCTAGTGTCTAACAGTGACACAAGAAAGGAATATGCTGCCTCTCTTATAAAGCTGGCTGTAAAGCAAAATACCCTTCTCAATGGAGGATTGCCGGCTTTTGGTGAAAGCAATATCAAAAGCAGGATAAAAGGTATTATGATGTTTAAAAAGCAAAGGTTTTGGTTTGGTGCAGCTGCAGCAACTATACTAATTGCTGCGCTCGTATTGATTCTAACCAGCTCGAAATACAAGGATGCAGCGGTTTCAAAAGCAGACGAGGACTCGCAATATGAGAGTCATATACAAGTGCCTGTGATTTCTCCTACCGAAGAAGGGCTGCATAGCATCGATATGTCGAATGTTGAAAGGGTAACAGTAGAAGACAATGGAGTGCTTATTCAAACAATAGACGGCACTGCCGAGCTGCAAAGCTTTTCGCTTTTCCTTACAAATATGACACCACTTTTGGATGATAGCAAGATAAGGGGCAATAGATCATCCTTAACCAGGTTTACGCTTTGGAAAAAGGATGGAACAAAGGTAACCTACGATGCAATGTACGACAATCTATATAGCATAGGATATATTAAAGTTAATGACTTAAGGGTAAGCCCCAGTGTAGACTTTTTCCGGCTCCTTGAAAGCTATTCCCTATACCCGGGACTGAGCTATGATGTGCCTGATGATGCAAGAGACCTGTTTAAAAGCTATGGATGGACAATTTCCTATAAAGTAAATAAGCTTAGCGAGACGCTTCCAAAGGATTTAAAGTATCAAACGGGAGAGCTTCCAATAAAGCTTTACTGGGCATATAACCTTGCGCTGTCAGATGCGATTGGACTTAGCACTGCTAGAGAGTACCTAGGCAGGAAAGTAGAAATAGAGATTTATCGAATGAATGAATGTTTACCTGAGGAGTATAAGCCGAATATAGAAGCGAGAGGGGTAATAGTAAGGCATAACGGTAAAATCATAGGTGCCTACATGGACAGAGGCCGACATTCCAGCCTTGCATGTTCACTAAACATGAAGACGCTGGAACAGGCTACAGGAAAGGTATGGTCAGAGTGGGTGGTAGACTATGTCGACACTGATAATAGGCTATTCAAGGAACTAAAGGGCATGACCCCTGAGGAACTAATAAAGACCAGCTTTGAAGCCCTCGATAAAGGAGACTACAAGCGATACTATGCAACCTTTTCCTTGAAAAGCTTGATGTACGGCCTATCTGTAAATATGGACTTTTCTGACCTATACAACAAAAGCTTTCCAGACACCAATATAAAGGGTGCTAAGCTCCTCGAATTAGGAGCTGTGAGAGACGACCTAGGCTACATCATGTATCCGGTGCAGGTGGACTTCGACTTTGTGATACCTATGACAGGAGAAGATGGCATAGAGCCAAGGTTTATAGGAGTTGAAAAAGAATCAGAGGCCACTGGCTGGAGGATCAGCAGTGTTGGAACAGGGCCATAAATATGGTACTTTTATTAAAAAGGAAAGATTAGCAAAATGCCAAAAGTAAGCTTTAAGAATAAAACCATATGCATTGAGGTTGAAGTAGGTACTACCATAGCAGTATGCATTCGTAAAGCAGGGCTCTATATAGAAACACCCTGCAGCTGTATAAGAGTATGCGGCAAGTGTAGGGTTAAGGCTGAGGGAGCTTTGTTTCCGCCGTCCTATACAGAAAGAGGCTTTCTGAATGAAAATGAGCCGGATATAAGGATAGCCTGTCTTGCTAAGGTTAATGGAGATGTGGATATACAGTTCATAGAAAAAGGAGGAACAACCAATTCAGCTATAGCGTCTAAAGAAAAAAGGAGGCTTTAGTATGAGAATGAAAGTAACGGTTGTAATGCTAGTCTGTATTCTGTTTTTACTTAGTGGTTGTAATTCAACTGGAATAAATGCAGGGCTCCTTGAGCTGGACTTTAAAGCACAATATATTAGAACAAATGGATATGTAGAAGGAATCAAATACCCTATTGTCACAATAATCAAGTCAACAGATGAGCTTGAAAGGTACTACTTGGATAAAAAGGATACCTATGATTTAGAGAGAAGAACAGAGATTTACTCGGATACAACTACTGGCTTCTTGAATGCAATAGATAAATACGACAACGCATATTTCAAAGATAGTATATTGATTTTGATACTGCTGGAGGAAGGAAGCGGCTCTATACGGCATACAGTCAAAGGGGCAAAGGATAAGCAAGGTTTGGTTGAAATAGCCATTGAAAGAATAACCCCTGAAATTGGAACTGATGATATGGCAGAGTGGCATATCATGATTGAACTCAAAAAAGCAGACTATAAGGCTTCGGATATAAACGTACAAATATCAGATTCAAACAACACTGCTATAGAAGATTTAAACACGCTTACCCTTGATATAGTAAAAAAGCTGGCACTTGATTTTCTAAACCCCCTACTTATTTAGTAGGTGGTTTTTTATTTCAAGAATATCACACGCCATATTGACATTTGTTGATTATAATTATATATTATAACTATGCACTGTGTATCGAACCGATACATAGCTATGCGATATAACTATACTACTGTAAACAAATAATATTAATCGAAAGAAAATCAGAAGAGGTGTAAAATGCTAGAGTACATTATTTTAGGCTTTCTGATGGAGTGCAGCATGAGCGGTTATGACATCAAGCAGTCCATGTCCCACAGCACCGCAAACTTTTTTGATGCAAGCTTTGGCAGCATTTATCCTGCCTTGAAGCGGTTGGAGGAGAAGGGGCTCATTATATCAAAGGAAGCTGTGGAAAGCGGAAAGTATAAGAAGTATTATGAGATACTGGAGCAGGGCAAAAAGGAGTTTTTTAGCTGGCTGGAAGTTCCGGTGGATTTTAGCAGCCTGAAGCAGGAGTATCTGGTAAAGCAGTTTTTTTATATACATTTGCCTGAAGAAAAAGTAAAAGCTCACTTGGAGCACTTTATTGAAAGTGTAAAGGATCACCTAAATAAGCTGATTGAGCTGGAAAAGCTTATCAAAGAGCATGCGGATGTCTATAAGTATTCAACACTTCGCTACGGTATGGATTTTATGAGCTTTGCAGCAGGTTGGTATGAAAATCTGCTTAAGGAAATAAGCAATAAAAATGGAGGCTAGAAAGATGAAAATTTTAGTATTAAACGGCAGCCCAAAGGGCGAAATTAGCGTAACAATGCAGTATGTAAAATACATGTCATTAAAATTCCCAACTCATGAATTTAAAATTGCCAACATTGCGCAATCAATCCGAAGACTTGAAACAGACAGCAAGGAGCTGGAGGCATTAATGGATGACATAAAGGCAGCAGATGGTGTACTATGGGCCTTCCCACTTTACGTTTATCTTGTACATGGCAGCTACAAGCGCTTTATAGAGCTTATTTGGGAGAGAAATCTACAGGAGATTTTTAAGGACAAATACACAGCAGCTCTTAGCACATCAATACACTTTTTTGATAATACAGCCCATAACTATATAAGAAGCATATGTGATGACCTTGACATGAAATATATTGGGTACTTCTCAGCTGAAATGCAGGACGTGAAGAAGGAAAAAGGACAGAAGGAATTAACAGTTTTCACTACTGACCTTTTGACACATATTGAAAAGGGGCTGCCAACAACAAAGGCGTATACGCCCATAAACTTTAGCCATCAGGTATATAACCCGGGAAGCATAAAGAGTATGACTGATGCAAAGGGAAAACGGATTGTTATAGTTACAGACTCCTTTGACCCTGATACTAACTTGGGTAAAATGAT
>CALJSV010000054.1 GCA_937976095.1 uncultured Clostridia bacterium
CAAGCAGCACCTGATGAAACAAAGCTCAAAAAGTAAAGAAAATACATTTCGGGTCGAAGCAAGCTTCGGCCCTTTTTGCTAAGATAGTAAAAAGAAAAAAATTACAATTATGTATATAATATATAGATTATCTGCTATAATGGTAAAAAGAAATAAATACACTTGGAATTTCGTTATTATTCGACAATTTGCAACATAATGTGTATAATATGTATAAGTATATTTATGTGAGTTTGGCAATTGAAAGTTAATGGGGGTGTAGAAATTGAACAAGGATGCTTTACAAAACTATGATGGGGTCAGAGTAAACAGGTTTAATGTAATATTAATGTTTTGTTTCTCTGCTATGCTAACAGGGCAGGCAGCAGCTTCAAGCGGCATGAGCTATGGTATTAAAATTGCAGCAGTTACTTTTTTAGCCTGCGTAGTTGGATTATTGGTTTATTTCTTAAATAAGAAGGGAATAGTAAATCTTTATGCATCAGCGCTGATGATCTGTACAGCGCCGTTTATTACCAGCAACATACTTTCTTATTTACAGCAAGGAGTGGGTTCCGACAGGGTATTCATGGCGCTTTTGATAACTATTAGCATGTCGGCACTTTATTTCAGAAAAAACATTCTACTTACTTATGCTGCAATAGTAAATATTGGTCTAATAGGATATTATGCATTATCACCAGTCAGTGTAGTAGGAGTAGATGGAGGTATAAGGGACTTTATTGCAAGGTATGTTCTTGTGAATTGTCAGATCTTGATATTGTATTTCCTAACTAAATGGGGAAATGAGTATATACAAAGCTCCTTTAAAAAGGAACATCAGGCAAATGAATTATTAGAAAAGATAAGCATCACGATGAGTAAGCTGGAGAGTGGAGTTGAGGTTCTTAATAGTAGTGTTATCAAAACGGACGATGGGCTCCAAGACATTAAAACAGGAAGTGCGACTATAACAAATGCTATAAATGAAGTTGCCAGAGGGGTGGAGGAAGAGGCAAACGGTGTAACTGATATAGCTCACTCCATGAGTACGGCATCCGAATCAGTAGCAGAGGTTGAACTACTATCAAATAATGTTAAGGATGTTTCAGCTGTAATAGATGGAATAGTTATTGAAGGCTCTGACAAAATGAACAAAATGAATGGTCAGATGGATACAATAAAAAGCTCTGTAGGATCTGCTCTTTCAACTGTAGCAGAGCTCCAAAGCAATATGGACAACATAAACAGCTTCCTCACAGGCATCACTCAAATAGCAGAGCAGACAAATCTGCTTGCACTTAACGCAGCCATAGAGGCTGCAAGAGCTGGCGAAGCAGGCAGAGGCTTTGCAGTAGTTGCAGATGAGGTCAGAAAGTTAGCAGAGCAAAGTGCAAGGACTGTTGAGGACATAAATGTAATCATCAGAAAAACTCAAGAAAAGTCAAAGTCTGCACTGGATAAGGCACAGCAGGGAAATGCTGCAGTTGAGCAGGGAAGTACTATAGTTAAGGAAGTGCGCGACAGCTTTGAGGAGATGAAAAAATCCTTTGGAAGTCTAAACAATAGCGTTAAGCGTGAGGATGAAATGATTGATGGTATAAATAGAGCCTTCAAGAGAATACAACAACAGCTTGAAGGTATAGCTGCAATATCACAGCAGCATGCAGCAACCTCTCAGCAGATACTCGCTACAACAGAAAATCAAAATCATAAAATAATTGAGGTTGCAGATGCTGTACAGAGCATAAAGAAGCTAAGCGGCGAGCTCAAGGAATTGACTAACAATTAGAATAAACCACCCTTTAGGGTGGTTTATTCATAATAAATGAGCATAGGAGGTATATCAATGGCAAACGAGGTTAAGAAGATTGCCCTACTAACAGGTGGAGGAGACTGTCCCGGACTCAATGCAGTCATTAGAGCCGTTACAAGAACAGCAGTACTCAAGTATGGGTACGAGGTAATTGGCTACAAATACGGATATAAAGGTCTTTACAACAATGATATAGTTCCATTGACCCTAGATACGGTATCGGGGATTCTCCATAAAGGAGGAACCATCTTATACAGTTCAAACAAGGATAATCTGTTTGAGTATCAGGTTGAAGAAAACGGAAAGCGCATAAAAAAGGATGTTTCAGACATTGCGGTAGAAAACTTGAAAAAAGAAGGTGTGGATGTCCTTGTGGTAATAGGAGGAGACGGAACGCTAACAAGTGCGAGAGACTTCTCAAGAAAGGGAGTTAAGATTATTGGAGTTCCAAAGACCATAGACAATGACCTTGCTGCTACACAAACCACCTTCGGGTTTTATTCGGCCTTGGATGTTGCAACAGAAGCTCTAGACAGACTCCATACTACTGCAGAATCACATCACAGAGTAATGATTTTGGAAGTCATGGGAAGAAATGCTGGCTGGATTGCATTATATTCTGGACTTGCAGGCTCTGCAGATGTTATACTATTACCTGAAATTCCTTATGATATAGAAAGAATTGCAGATAAAATTAAGGGGCGAGGCAAAAACGGAAAGCCTTTCAGCATTATTGTAGTTGCAGAAGGCGCAAAGCCTAGGGATGGAGAGGTAGTTGTAAGCAAAATAGTTGAAAACAGCCCGGATCCAATCAGGCTTGGGGGTATAGGTAATAAGCTTGCTCTTGATTTGGAAAAATATATAGACGATCATGAGATGAGGTGCACCGTTCTTGGGCATATTCAAAGAGGTGGAAATGCTTCTACCTTTGATAGAATATTATCTACGAGATATGGTGTCGCAGCAGTTGAACTTATTCATAAGGGTAAATTTGGAAATATGGTTTGTCTGAAGGGTGATGAGATGTCCTATGAGCATCTTGAAAATGTAATAGGACAAAACAAAGTGGTGGACCCTGAAGGAGAGCTAGTAAAGGCTGCAAGGAGCATAGGAGTATCCTTTGGCGAGTAAAGCGTAATGCAGCTAAAAACTATTTGGTAGGGAGAGTAAGATGAGTATACTAACGGTAACAAATGTAAATCACGGCTTTGGGGCGAGAAGAATACTGGAGAATGTGTCCTTTCGACTACTAAAGGGAGAGCACGTTGGCTTAGTTGGAGCAAACGGGGAAGGGAAATCTACCTTCCTGAATATAATAACTGGAATGCTTATGCCTGATGAAGGAAATATTGAATGGTGCAACAGAGTTACAGTTGGGTATCTTGATCAGCATTCTGCTCTGACACGAGGAAAGACCATCAGAGATGTGTTGAGAGAAGCCTTCAAAAGCATGTTTGACCTTGAAGCAGAAATGCTTCAGATATATGAAAGGATGGCTGAGCTGTCTGAGGATGAAATGGCTAAAGCTATGGAGGATGTAGGAGAGATCCAAACGATACTTGATAGCAGCAGCTTCTATACTATTGATGCTAAAATCGAAGAGGTAGCAAATGGTTTAGGCTTAGGCGATATTGGATTGAATCGAGATGTTGAGGATTTAAGCGGAGGACAAAGGTCTAAGGTGCTCCTTACCAAGCTTCTGCTTATGAATCCAATGATACTTATACTGGATGAGCCTACGAATTATCTTGATGCAGAGCATATTGAGTGGCTTAAGCGCTTCTTAAACAACTATGAAAACAGCTTTGTGCTCGTATCACATGAGGTTTCCTTCCTTAATTCAGTAGTAAACGTAATATA
>CALJSV010000055.1 GCA_937976095.1 uncultured Clostridia bacterium
CAAATAAATGCTTCCCTAATGGGAGTTGGTACCAATCTTAAGAACATGGAATCCAATCATATAATACTATTGGTTAAAAACAAGGTTGGACTTAAAAACCTTTATAAGCTGATTTCTATATCACACTTAGACTACTTCTACAAAAAGCCAAGAATGCTTAAAAGCTTACTGCTCCAGTATCGTGAAGGGCTTATTATTGGCTCTGCCTGTGAGGCTGGTGAGATTTTTAAGGGCTTTCTAAATAATGCAGATGAAAATACAATTATTGAAAAGGCTAAGTTCTATGATTATCTGGAAATTCAGCCAACAGGCAATAATGATTTCCTAGTAAGAAATGGAGTACTGCGAGGAGTAGAAGAGCTTCAAGCAATAAATAAGAAAATACTTCGACTTGCTGATAAGCTGAAAAAGCCTGTAGTAGCTACCGGCGACGTACACTTTTTGGATCCTGAGGATGAAGTATATAGAAGGATTTTAATGGCTGGACAAGGCTTTTCTGATGCCGATCAGCAGGGACCCTTCTATCTTAAGACAACAGATGAGATGCTTGAAGACTTTGCTTTCCTTGGCAAAGAGGATGCATATAAGGTAGTAGTTGAAAACCCAAGCCTGGTTATTCAGGATATTGAGGATATTATACCTGTACCTGAGGAAACATATGCGCCGCGTATTGAAGGCTCAGAGGAGCAGATCAGAAGCCTTTCTATGAATAAAGCACACTCTATTTATGGAGATGTATTACCTGAAATAGTTGAGAAAAGGCTCGAGAAGGAGCTTAACTCAATAATAAACAACGGCTATGCGGTAATGTATCTGATTGCTCAAAAGCTTGTTGCAAAGTCATTGCAGGATGGATATCTGGTAGGCTCTAGAGGCTCTGTTGGTTCATCCTTTGTAGCAACTATGTGCGATATTACGGAGGTTAACCCGCTTCCACCTCATTATGTATGTCCAAGCTGCAAAAACTCAGAATTCAGCCTTGATGGCACATATGGCTGCGGTGCAGATATGCCCGATAGCAATTGTACACAATGCGGAACCAAATATAAAAAAGACGGCTTTGATATACCCTTCGAAACCTTTCTGGGCTTTGATGGAGATAAGGAGCCGGATATAGACTTGAACTTTGCCGGAGAATACCAGGCAGAGGCACATAAGTATACTGAAGAGCTATTCGGAAAGGGATATGTGTTTAGAGCAGGTACTATAGGTACAATAGCTGAAAAAACTGCCTATGGCTTTGTAAAAAAATACTCTGATGAAAGAGAAATGAAGCTGCACAGCGCAGAAACCAATAGGCTGGTTAAGGGCTGCTCAGGTATTAAAAGAACTACAGGACAGCACCCTGGAGGGGTAATGATTGTTCCTGACTACAAGGAAATATATGATTTTACACCTATACAAAGACCTGCAGATGACACAAGCTCTAATATAATTACAACACATTTTGATTATCATTCTATTAGTGGAAGAATTCTAAAGCTTGATATACTGGGACACGATGTTCCTACTATAATTAAAATGCTAGAGGACCTTACCGGCTTTAAGGCTACAGATGTTCCTTTAGATGATCCTAAGACTATGAGCCTCTTTAATACTACTGAAGCCCTAGGAGTGTCTCTGAATGCGATAGACTGTAAATCAGGAAGCTTAGGTATACCTGAATTTGGAACAAAATTTGTAAGGCAGATGCTATTAGAAACTACGCCTCAGTCCTTTGCTGATCTTGTTAGGATTTCAGGGCTCTCTCATGGAACAGATGTGTGGATAAACAATGCTCAGGACTTGGTCAAGAACGGAACCTGCAAGCTGAAGGATGTTATACCTACAAGAGATGATATTATGGTTTATCTGATGTATAAGAATCTTAAGCCGAAGTCTGCCTTTAAGATAATGGAGATGGTAAGAAAGGGTAAGGGCTTAACTCCTGAATTTGAGCAGGAAATGCTTGAAAACGGAGTTCCTAATTGGTATATAGAATCCTGTAAGAGAATAAAGTACATGTTTCCGAAGGCACATGCTGCAGCATATGTAATGATGTCTTTTAGAATAGCGTATTATAAGGTGTTTTACCCAGAGGCCTTCTACTCAACCTTCTTTTATGCAAAGCTAGATGATTTTGATGCCGAAGTGCTTGCAAAAGGTAAAGAATTTGTCTTAGCTAAATGGATAGAAATCGACAAACTGGGGAATAATGCTACTACAAAGGAAAAGAATCTAATGACCCTCCTAGAGGTAGTATATGAGATGTATTTAAGAGGAATAAAGCTCTTGAAGGTAGACCTATATAAGTCTAATGCTACAAAGTTTCAGATTACCGAAGAGGGAATACTTCCACCGCTAAGTGGCTTGCAGGGACTTGGTATAAATGCAGCAATGAGTATCGCAAATGCGAGAGAAGGCTCTTCATTTATATCAGTAGATGATCTAAGGGAGAGGACTAAGGTATCAAAGACAGTAATAGAAATTCTTCGCATTCATGGATGCCTGAAGGATATTCCCGAAAGCAACCAGTTAAGTTTATTCTCCTTTTAAGGATTATTTAGCTTGCATGTAAGTAACACTGATGTTATAATTTTTATGGATGATTATTTTTGTATCCATAATTTGACTGAGATTTTTGAGAGAGTGGGAACCCCCACTCTTTCGTATTATAGTAGGGAAGAGTGGAACGCCCACAGCTTTCGTATTATTTATACAAAATAAGGGAGATAAGGTTGAAAGAAATTCTAATAAATAAAAAGGAGGTACCGAGCCCATGCATTTCTGTCATAATGTTTTGTGCGAAATGCTGGGCATGGGCATAAAAATGAGCAAAAGAAAGGTAGAAGATGTAGTTTTTGATCTGACAAAGCCTATAACCGACCGTTACAGTTTTGAGCTTGTAGAGGTTGAATTCAAGAAGGAAGGTAACGAGTGGTATCTCAGAATCTACATAGACAAGGAAGGCGGTATCACAATAGATGACTGCCAAGCTGTCAGTGAAGAATTAAGC